>JAMPXL010000042.1 GCA_023701165.1 Geothrix sp.
CGTCCTCCATTCCGACGTGGCCCTTTCCCGCGGCAGCCTCCGGGTCGAAGCCCTCCAGGGCATCCTGAACGGCAGCCTGGAGTGCCGCCGGGAACGGCTCATGCTGCTCATCGCCCGCATGCGCGAGAACGGAACCCCGTGAGCGGCCCGGCCCTCGACCCCGCCCTGCTCACGGCCAGCCTGCGCGGACTGCCCAAGGGCGACTGGATGGGGCGCGTCACCAAGGTGGTGGGCCTGGTGGTGGAATCCACCGGACCGGACTGTTCCGTGGGCGAGCAGATGCTCATCCACGGCGCCGCCGCGGCCGGCCGGCCGCGTCTCATCCATGCGGAAGTGGTGGGCTTTTCCGGACAGCGGGTGCTGCTCATGCCCATCGAGGAGACCGAGGGCATCCGGCCCGGGCTCTGGGTGGAGGGCACGGGGCACCAGTCCGAGCTGCCGCTGTGCAACGAGCTGCTGGGCCGCGTCATCGATCCCCTGGGCCGGCCCCTGGACGGCGGTCCCCCCATTGAAGCCACGGCGCATCTGCCCCTTCAGGGCCCTCCCCCCAATCCCATGCAGCGGAAGCGGATCAACGAGGTCCTCTCCACGGGCGTGCGGGTCATCGACGGCCTGCTGACCCTGGGCAAGGGCCAGCGGGTGGGCATCTTCTCAGGCTCCGGCGTGGGCAAGTCCACCCTGCTGGGCATGGTGGCCCGCAACACTTCGGCCGAGGTCAACGTGATCACCCTGGTGGGTGAGCGCGGCCGCGAGCTCCGCGAATTCATCGAGAACGACCTGGGCGAGGAGGGTCTCAAGCGGAGCGTGGTGGTGGTCTCCACCAGCGACCAGACCCCCCTTCTGCGCCTGCGCTGCGCCATGGCGGGCACCACCGTGGCCGAGTACTTCATGCGCCAGGGCAAGGACGTGCTGCTGATGATGGACAGCGTCACCCGCTTCGCCATGGCCCAGCGCGAAGTGGGCCTCAGCGCCGGGGAACCGCCCAGCTCCCGGGGCTACACGCCGTCGGTCTTCGCGCTGCTGCCCCGCCTCATGGAGCGGGCCGGCACCTTCGAGGGCATGGGCTCCATCACCGGCATCTACACCGTGCTGGTGGAGGGCGACGACATGAACGAGCCCATCAGCGACGCCGTGCGCGGCATCCTGGACGGCCACGTGGTGCTGTCCCGGAAGCTGGCCTCCAAGAACCACTTTCCCGCCATCGATGTGCTTCCCAGCCTCTCCCGCCTCTTCAGCGCCCTGGCGCCGCCCGAGCAGAAGCAGCTGGCCAGCAAGCTGCGCGACCTCCTGGCCACGTACCAGGATGCGGAGGATCTCATCCAGATCGGCGCCTACACCCGGGGCTCCAGCGCCGCCATCGATCAGGCCATCCAGTTCCAGCCCGCCATCCAGTCCTACCTCCGCCAGGCCACCGCCGAAACCGCGGACCACCGCCAGGCCATGCTCGCCATGGGCCAGATCTTCGGCATCGATCTCACGCCGTTCCTGAAAGGCAAGACCTGATGGCCGCCCGATTCCAGTTCCGCCTCGAGCCCCTGCGCAAGCTGCGGGAGGCTCTGGAGCGAGAGGCCGAGCGGGCCCTGGCCCGGGCCCTCCAGGCCGAGCGGGAGGTCCGTGACCACCTGGCCAGCCTGGCGGACCAGCGCCAGGCGCTCTTCGAATCCCGCCGCACCGCCCCGGGCCAGGTCCTCGACCTCACCCTCTGGCGGAACGGAGAGCGCTTTCTCGTGGTGCTGGAACGCCGCCAGGTCGAGGGCTACGAGCGCCTCCGGGAGGCCTCCGCCCAGGTGGCCGCCGCCCGCGAGGCCCTGGTCCTGGCCCACCGGAACCACCTCATGCTGGTGCGCCTCAAGGAGCGCCGGGCCCTTCAGCATGCGCGGGAGCAGCAGCTCCGCGAAGCCATTGAGATGGACGAGCTGGCCGTCCTCCGGTACCACCGGCAAAGCGCCTAGGAGGCCCCCCATGAACCCCCGCTTCCTCCTCTGGATCTCCGCCCCCATCGCGCTCTCCGCCGGGGTCCTCTGGTTGTCCGCCCAGGAACCCAAGGCCGAGCCCAAGGGCGCCGCCGCCGAAGGCGTGAAGGTGGCCGAGCTGGCTTCCCAGCTCCAGGCCCGGGAGAAATCCATCGCCCAGAAGGAAGGCGAACTCCGCCAGCTGGAGCAGCGCCTCATCACCCTCCAGGCCACCCTCGACAAGGACCGGGGGGACCTCGCCACCCGCGAGAAGGCCGTGCAGGAGGCCCTCGCGAAGCTGGAACAGCTCCGGCTGCGCCCGGTCATCGATCCCCAGATCATCCGCACCTACGAGGCCATGGATCCCGCCGCCGGCGCCCAGGCCATGAAGGAGCTGGCCGGGCAGAACCAGGACGTGGCTGTGGCCCTGCTGGCCGGCATGGCCCCCAAGAAGGCCGCCAAGCTCATGGACCAGCTGGCCCCGCTGGACGCCAAACTCGCAGGCCGCCTGTCGGAACGGGTGGGTCTCAGCAAGCCGAAGGAACCGGGCGCCTGATCCTTTCTGCCCATCGGCCCCGGCACGGTCCTGGCGGTGTCCCCCCATCCGGATGATCCGGGCGCGGGGTTTCCATGCTTCCAGCCAGCGCGACGACGGCACTCGCAGTCCCCGACCGCCCCGCGGCGGAGCGCCCAGAGCCGCAGGGTCCCGATGCCTCGGATGGCCGCTTCGCCGGTCTGATGGCCCAATTCGTCCAGGTCCGGCGAGATCCCCAGCCGCCAACCAACCAGGAACAGGGGGCTTCGCGGTCCCGTTCCCGCACGGAAGCTCCCTCGGAATCCGGGTCCTCCCGCCCCGAAGCCGCTGAACCGCAATCACAGCCGACGGCTGTCAAGGACGGCCCCGAGGCGCCGCGCGACGCGCCAGCCCAGGCGGGGAGCCCGGCGGGCCCCTCCGCCACAGAGGCGGTCGTGGCCACTGCCCCCGCCATCCAGGCCACCCAGCCCCCGCTTCCCCTGGCCTCCGCCTCCCCGGTCCCCGCTGGAGCCACAGCGCCCGAGGCCCCGATCGAACCCCTGAGCCGGCCAGTCTTCTCAGAGGCGCCCCTGGGTTCCAGCCCTGCCCGGCCTGGAACGGAGACCCTCCTCATGGATCCAGCTCCCGCCGCCCAGGCAGTCCTTGCCGCGAACCTCACGCACCCCCTGGGCCGCAAGGCCGAGGCGGGTTTCCCCGCGGCAGGCAATCCCGATCCCGTGACCACCCCCCCGGATCCGGCCTCAAGCAGGCTCACGCCCGAGATGGAAGTGCTCCCACCGGATGCGGCCACCCACCTGGCGCCAGTGGCGAAGCCCCTGGACCGGCCCTCGGCCGAATCCATCCCGGCCCTCCAGACCGCGGTTCCCGGCGCGGAGGACACCCTCGCGCCCGTGCCGGCTCCGGCCCTCATGGGAATCGAAGCCGAACCGCTGCCATTGGAGGCCCAGGCTTTCAAGGGCGCTGGGCCCCTCCCGTTCGTCCAGGGCCATCCCGGAGCCACCGCGGGCGCGGCTCTGGCCGCGGCTCCCCTCCCAGCCCAGCCGGTCCAGGTCACCAGCCCTGCCCCGGCCATGCCTGCTCCCGCGCCACCCCCGCCGCCGGCGGTGGCCCAAGTGGATGGCGGGCTGCGCTGGATGCTGAGGGGGGGCGCCCAGGAGGCCCGTCTTCAGCTGCATCCCGAATCGCTGGGCCAGGTCACGATCCACCTCAAGGTCGAGGGCGGCGAGGTCCATGCGCGCCTCTGGATCACGGAACCGGCCTCGGTGCAGGCCGTGCAGGAGGGGCGCCCCCATCTGGAGCAGTCCCTCAAGGAACAGGGCCTCCAGTTGGGCAGTTTCGATCTCCAGCAGGGCCAGCGCCCCTTCCAGGAAGCGCCCTCCGCCCCCCTGTTCCGGGGACAGCCCGACCTCCCGGCCCAGGCCGCCCGGCAAGAAGCACCCGCACCACCGCCCCCGTCCATCCTGAACACGCACCACGTCGAGCTTTACGCCTGACCGGCACGCTTCCTGTTTGCCCTTCTCCGGAGGTTTCCATGGAAACCGGCATGATCAGCGCGACCACCGCCGCCACAACGGCGAACACGACCGCCGCCAGCAAGAACTCGCTGGACAAGGACGGCTTCCTCAAGCTGCTGGTGGCCCAGCTGAAGAACCAGGACCCCACGGGGGCCGGGCAGGATCCGAACCAGATGATCCAGCAGCTCACGAGCTTCTCCAGCCTGGAGCAGGCCCAGCAGACCAACACCCTGCTCACAGGCCTCCAGACGCAGACCGCGGGGCTCTTCCAGGCCCAGACCGCCAGCCTGGTGGGCAAGAACGTGAAGGTGGACGGCGCCGGGTTCAACCTCGCCTCGGGCCGGGCCACCATGAACCTCGAGCTCTCGGCGGCCGCCCAGGTCACGGTCACGGTCCGCGACGCCAGCGGAAACGTGGTGTCCGTCCTGCCCCAGGGGAACCTGAACCGGGGAGCCGCCACCATCACCTGGGACGGCCGGGATGCCTCGGGCAACCCGCTTCCGGATGGGGCCTACAAGGTGGAAGTCGCCGCCGCGGGCGAGGACGGCAAGGCGGTGGCCTACCGGACCAGCCTGACCATGAAAGTCGACGCCGTCACCTTCAAGAGCGGCGGCATCTACCTGGCGTCTGGGGGCAGCGTGTTCTCCCTGGCCGATGTTCTCGAAATCACCGCCTGATCCCCGATCCCCGTCCAAGGAGAACCCATGAGCCTCTATTCCGCCTTCTACTCCAGCCTCTCGGGCCTGTCTACCAACGCCAACGCCCTGAACGTGATCGGCAACAACCTGTCGAACATCAACACCGTGGGCTTCAAGGGCTCCAGCACGACGTTCCGGGACATCTTCAGCACCAGCCTCACCGGCACGACCACCCAGGGGAACGGGAATCCCATCCAGTTCGGCCTGGGCGTCCAGGTGAACAGCGTGAGCCAGGACTTCTCCCAGTCCTCCTTCCAGAGCACGGGCAACGCCCTCGACATGGCCATCCAGGGCAACGGCTTCTTCACGCTCCAGACCTCGGACGGCCGGCAGGTCTTCAGCCGGGCCGGCAACTTCTCCCGCAACAACGCCGGATTCCTGGTGGCCAGCGACGGTTCCAACGTCATCGGCTGGAACCGGGACGCCACCACGGGCGTGGTGAACACCTCCGCCGCCCTGGCGCCCATCCGCATCGATGCCAGCACCACCGCCAGCGCCTTCGCCACCCAGAACGTGCGCATGGGCATCAACCTGAATTCCGCCGCGGCCATCGGTGACACCCTGACCACCCCCGTCCAGGTCTACGACAGCCAGGGCAACCCCCAGAACATCATCGTCACCTACACCAAGACTGCCTCGAACACCTGGAGCTACGCGGCCAGCGTGGGAGCCCCGGCCACCATCGGCGCCGGCGCCACCGGAAGCCTCGCCTTCAGCACCAGCGGCAACCTGCTGACCATCAATGGCATCGCCCCCACCGCCGCGAACAACCCCCTGTTCAGCGGCATCGACTGGGGCAACGGCACCACCGTCCAGAACATCACCTGGGACGTGGTGAATGATGACAATTCCCCCAACATCACCCAGTTCTCGGGCTCCAGCAGCACCACCAGCACCTTCCAGGACGGCTACGGCGCAGGCACCCTGCGGGATCTTTCCGTGGACCAGAACGGCGTCATCAGCGGCACCTTCACCAACGGCCAGGTCATCGCCCTCGCCCAGGTGGCCCTCTCCACCTTCAACAACGTGAACGGCCTCGTGCAGACGGGCAACAACCACTGGGGCCAGAGCCTCGCCTCGGGCTCCCCCACCACCGGCCTCGCCAACCAGGGCGGCCGCGGCGGCGTGCTGGGCTCTAACCTGGAACTGTCCAACGTGGACGTGGCGGGCGAGTTCACCAAGCTCATCCTCAGCCAGCGCGGCTACCAGGCCAACTCCCGCATCGTGACCACCACGGACGAACTGCTCCAGGAAACCCTGAACCTCAAGCGGTAAGCCATTTCCCCCATCCTCGCGCGGCCCGCCCGGGCCGCGCGCTGCGTACAGCCTCCATAGGCGGGTAAACTGGATTCTTTGATCCGAGGCCCCATGTCCGACCAGGAACTCCAGCCCCTCGCGCCCCGCCGGAAGACCCGCCAGATCATGGTCGGCAAGGTGCCCGTGGGCGGGGACGCCCCCATCAGTGTCCAGAGCATGACCAAGACGGACACCCGCGACGTGGAGGCCACGGTCAACCAGATCTACGGCTACGCCAATGCCGGCTGTGAGATCGTGCGGGTGAGCGTGCCCACCAAGAAGGCCGGCGAGGTCTTCCACGAGATCTGCGACCGCAGCCCCATTCCCGTGGTGGCCGATATCCATTTCGACTACCGCCTGGCCCTGGTGGCCGCGGATGGCGGCGCCGCCTGCCTGCGCATCAACCCCGGCAACATCGGCGGCCAGGACCGCGTGAAGGCCGTGGTGGACAAGGCCGGGTCCAAGGGCATCCCCATCCGCATCGGCGTGAACGGCGGCAGCCTGGAGAAGGACCTGCTGGAGAAGTTCGGCACCGCCACGCCCGAGGCCATGGTGGAGAGCGCCCTGCGCCACATCGAGGTGCTGGAGCGCGAAGGCTTCCGTGACATCAAGATCAGCCTCAAGGCCAGCGACGTGATCCGCACCGTTCAGGCCTACCGCCTGCTGGCGAAGCAGGTGGACTATCCCTTCCACTTGGGCATCACTGAAGCCGGCACGCCCTTCGGCGGCACCATCCGATCCAGCATCGGGATGGGGATCCTGCTGGCCGAGGGCCTGGGGGACACCATCCGCGTGTCCCTCACGGGCGATGGCGAGGACGAGTGCCGCGTGGGCCACGAGATGCTGCGGGCCCTGGCCCTGCGCTCCGGCGGCTTCCGCATGGTGAGCTGCCCCAGCTGCGGCCGGGTGCAGATCGACCTCAACCGGGTGGCCCACGAGATCGAGGAAGGCCTGAAGCTGATCAACCACGAGAACATCACCTACGCGGTCATGGGCTGCGTGGTGAACGGTCCCGGCGAAGCCAAGGATGCCGACCTGGGCGTGGCCGGTGGCGCGGGCGAAGGCCTCATCTACCGCAAGGGCGAGCTCATCCGGAAGGTGAAGGAGGAGGACCTCGTCCCGGCCTTCCTCGAAGAAGCCCGGAAGGTGAAGGCCGAGGCCGATGCGGCGAAGGCCTAGGCTCATGGCCTGGCTGCTGGCCCATCCCCTCGCGGCCATCGCGGCCTTCCTGGTCCTGGAGGCCCTCCTTCCCGTGCGGTTCCAGCCGACTGCCTGGATCTGCCGTGGCGCC
>JAMPXL010000043.1 GCA_023701165.1 Geothrix sp.
GGACACCTCCGCCCGCTACGGCGGCGAGGCCCGCTGGAGCGAGCAGTACTTCGGGCAGGTCATGAAGCGGCGGCGCAGGGAGGCCTTCCTCGCCACCAAGACCCACGACCGCACGGCGGACGGCTCCCTGCGCATCCTGGAGACCTCGCTGAAGCTGCTCCAGACCGACCACGTGGACCTCTGGCAGCTCCACGCCATGAGCACCATGGACGATGTGGAGAAGGTCTGCGCCAAGGGCGGGGCGCTCGAAGCGTTCCAGAAGGCCCGCGACCAGAAGCTCGTGCGCTTCCTGGGACTCAGCGGGCACACGGATCCTGACGTGCTGGCCGAGGCCATCCGCCGCTTCCCCTTCGACTGCGTGCTCATGGCCTTCAACGCCGCCGACACCTGGCACCTGCCCTTCAAGAAGACGCTCCTGCCCCTGGCCATCGAAAAGGAGATGGGCATCATCGGCATGAAGATCCCCGCCCGGGGCCGCATCCTCGAAGGGGTCCAGCCGCCGCCCCCGGCCCAGCAGCGCGGGACCGCCAAGCACGACCGCCCCGGCACCCTCACCATCAAGGAGGCCATGCGCTACACCCTGAGCCACCCCGTGAGCACCGTCATCATCGGCGTGGACAACGTGGCCCAGCTGGAGGAGAACGTCCGCATCGCCCGCGACTTCCTGCCCCTGAACGCCGCGCAGCTCGAAACCCTGGAACAGAAGGTGAAGCCCGTCTACGGCCAGGCGTCCTGGTACAAGCGGGACGCCCCGGCCAATCCGCCGAAGTGAACAGGAAGGATTGGCCACGGATGAACACGGGTGAAAGCGGATGGATAAGGTGAGCCCACGGGCCGTCCGGTCCATCCCACATGCTTTTAAGGAGAGGTAGCCATGGCCGCCCGCGAGATTTCGAAGCTGCTGTTCACCACCGTCTATCCCCTGTACGTGCAGAAGGCCGAGCGCAAGGGCCGCACGCGGGAGGAGGTGGACACCATCATCTGCTGGTTGACGGGCTACTCGCGCGAGCAGCTGGCCCGGCACACCACCGCCAACATCGACTTCCAGGCCTTCTTCGGCCAGGCCCCCGCGATCCACCCGAACAGCTCCCGCATCACGGGCGTGGTGTGCGGAGTCCGCGTGGAAGCCGTTGAAGATCCGATCACCCAGAAGATCCGATGGCTCGACAAGCTCATCGACGAACTCGCCAAGGGCAAGTCCATGGACAAGATCCTTCGCCCGTAGGAGCAGTCATGGCCAAGGTCGTCTCCCCGAAAGCCGCGGCGCTTTCCCTCACGGAGTTCTGGTCGCCGCGGGTCATCGGCGAAGTGGACGAGTCGTACGTCAAGGTCGCCAAGGTCCAGGGCTCCCTGGCCTGGCATGCCCATGAGCACGAGGACGAGCTCTTCTTCGTCCTGAAGGGCCGCCTTCGGATCGAGCTGGAGCAGGGGGCCGTCGAGCTGGGCGAAGGCGAGATGGTCGTCATACCCAAAGGGGTGCGCCACAACCCCGTCGCCGAGGAGGAGTGCCTGCTCCTGCTGGTCGAGCGGAAGGAGACCCGGCACACGGGCGACGCCGTGACCGAAAAAACCCGTTCGCTGGCCGAGCAGCTCCGCCCGCTTTAGAGTGCCTGCGCCGGGGGCCGGATGGCCCTACCCTGGGGGAACGCAGGAGCCGCCATGCCCGTCCCCATCACCCTCGGCGAGATCCGGTCCCAGGCCCTGGGCGAGATCCAGGCCCTGACCGCCATCCACCCGGAGATCACGCCGCTCCTCTACCGGGAGGGGGAGTGGCTCTTCCAGGAATCGGACACCTCCAACAAGATCTTCATCGTCCTGCGCGGCACCTACGCGGTGGAGAAGGAGCGCACGGGCCTGGTGCTGGACGAGGCCACCTGCGATGTGGGGACCTTCGCCATCGTGGGCGAGATGGCCTACCTGGGCGGGCAGCAGCGCACGGCCTCCGTGCGGGCCCGCACCGAGTGCCATGTGCTGGTCCTGGTGCCGGAGCATCTGGAGACCGTCATGGAGCGGTTCCCCATGCTGACGCGGGTCATCTGCCGCCAGTTCGCGCTGCGGCTGAAGGCCGCCAACGAGGCGCTCCAGGAGCTCCGGGCCGACCTGGTACACCTGGGCGGCGGCGGCCCGCCGGTGGTGCGCGAGGCCAAGGCCCACCTGGTCGCGCCCGGCAGCTGGAACCTGAAGGTGGGCCGCAAGGGGACCACCCTCTGCGGCCTGCGCATCCCCCCCAGCGACTCCCTGCTGGCCCAGGGGGACCGCACCGGCATCTGCCCCGCCTGCGAAGAAGCCCTGGCGCGCGGCGGACACTGGGCGAAGATCTGATTGGACGCGGCTCCGGACCGGAAGGGCTTTTTTTGGCCACGGATGGACACGGATTAACACGGATGAAAAGCCGATGAATCCTGCCGAAGGATGAAGGGCTGTAAGACCGACTAGCGACGAACAGCGGTAAAAACGGATGAACACCGAGCAGGGCGAAAGGTGGACACCCCACCCGTTCTGATCGAAGATGCTTGGCAAGAAACCATGGCGATCCAACGCTGATCTCGAATCACAGAGGTATGCATAATTCAAAAAAGTTAGGAGTCTTGATGAAGATTCTCACCATGGCGCTACTTCTATGCGGTTCGTTCCTCGCCTCACAGGCTCCACAACCCGCTTACAAACTCATGCCTCAGGATCGCTGGGGTAACAAACCACTTGGTGGGCCAGTCCGATATCCACGTCTTGCTGCGATCGCCAAGATATCTGGCGATGTAATTACTGCAGTGGTGATCAATAAAGAAGGGAAGGTGGAACAAGTTAAATCTTTGTCAGGTCCGCCGCAGTTACGATCAACGGCAGACTCCCTGGCAAGTTCAATTAAATTCACCATCAAACCAGAAGACGGTGAAGGGCCTTGGTTGTTTTTTGTAACTTCAGAATTTAAATTAAACAGTCATAATGTTTATTGTTTGGCCACGCCCAAGGATAAAATTCCGTACGATCAACTTAAGAAACCTTCTAATTCAAATCCTTCTTCTCCAGCCTCCTAACCTTCCGCTCAACTCGGACTCCGCCCGCATTGCTCTCCTCTCTCTCATCGTTTCGCTTCCTCGGCTTCATCCTGCGCCTCGGTGCAGGCGTGTCCGCTCAACTACCTTCATTTGGACGCTTTCAGAATCGGGAGCCATGGCATGCAAGAACCCCATCAGAACGCGCCATTCGCCACTTTCAAATCTGCGGCTGTGGTTGCGATTTGTGCAATCGCTGTGTTTGGCCTTCTCGGGGCCTTCTTCGGGTATCGGGTCGGCAAAAAGATGGCCATCAGGGATCATCAAAAAGCGCCCTCCAATACGGTTCGATGATTCGCCCTGACCGTTGATGCAACCTGGGCCCGGTTGACCTTGCTCTTGAGGTGATACATGAAGGTTCCGAAAACCTTTTTAATGATTTCCGTCAGCGGAATCGTGGGGGGCCTGGTTGGGGGGCTGCTCGTGTCCAGGCACTGGGCCAGATTGACCTCGGACCTGGTTGTTCACGGAAACGGGTCTGAAGCCCTGCAGCTTGTTCACGAGCTTCGTCTGGTGCACCAGGGCAATACCGCGGAGGCCATGGGCAACATGGAGGTCAAGCTTGATGGCCATATTTTGTCTTTAGGCCATCAAGCGGCCAATGTGGGGCCCGGGGCGGTCCAGGCGAAGGCAGTCCTTCAAAAGATCGCTGCCTATCGACGGGAATCACCTTATGTCCCCGCGGACTCCGATCTCAAATCCAAAATCGACCAGGCCTTGTCAGCAGCCATCCGGTGATCGCTCGAACTCTGACCGCTGATTCCCCCGGTGCCCACCCGCCATGATCCGTGTTCATCCGTGTTCATCCGTGGCTAATTAAATTTTCTTTCCAGCGCTGAGTACACCTCCACCCTCCGGTCCCTGAGCGCGGGAAAGCGCGCTCGCCAGGCCCTCAGGGCGCCGAGGTCGATGTCTCCGACCACCAGGCCCTCCGTGGCATCCCCCTGTGCGATGACTTCCCCGAAGGCATCGCACAGGGCCGACGCGCCCGGGTAGTCCAGCTCCAGGGCGTCCTGGCCCACGCGGTTGGCGCCGCACACGGCCATCTGGTTCTCGATGGCGCGGGCGGCCAGGAGGGTGGACCAGGCGGCGATGCGGCGGGCGGGCCAGTTGGCGGGCACGAACACGACTTCCGCGCCTTGCGCCGCCAGGGCGCGGAAGGGCTCGGGGAAGCGCAGGTCGTAGCAGATCTGCAGGCCGCAGGGGATGCCGTCCACCTGGAAGAGGGGGCAGTCTTCGCCGCCGCTGTAGTGGCGGTGTTCCTCGCCGTAGGAGAAGGGGTGGATCTTGCGGTAGGCGGCGAGCAGCGCGCCATCGGGGCCGGTCACGAAGGCGGCGTTGCGCGGGTGGGGCGCGTGGGCCTCCACCACGGAGCCCACCAGGTACAGGCCGAACTCCCGGGACAGCGCCGCCAGGGCCTCACTGGTGGGGCCGGGCAGGGGCTCGGCGAAGGGCTCGGGGGCCATGGTGAAGCCCAGGGTGAACAGCTCGGGAAACACCGCCACCCGGGCCCCGGCGCGGGCCGCCTGCGCCACGAAGCCCCGCGCCTTCGCCAGGTTGGCGGCCGGATCCTGCCAGACCGTGTCCTGCTGGATGAGGGCGACGCGCAGCGTGGTCATGGATCGATCCCAGGAGATGAGGACTCGAGATAGAAAAAGCAAACCACCAAGACACCAAGACACCAAGAAAGACTCCATTCCGTTTTTCTGCAGTTCTTGGTGCCTTGGTGTCTTGGTGGTGATCTTTGGTTTTTCTGCTCAACCCTTGAACCGCACAGGATCCAGCGGCCCGGCGGTGGTCTTCCTCAGGTAGCAGTCGGCGGCGAGCTGGCCCACGGCGAGGCCGCTGGTCATGCCGTGGCCGCCCAGGCCCGCGGACCAGAACAGGCGCGGGTTCCAGGGATCCCAGCCGATCACGAAGCGGCGGTCCGGGGCGAAGGTGCGCAGGCCGGCCCAGGTGCGGGTGATGGGGCGCTCTGCCAGGTCCGGCGCCAGTTCGCGGAGGCTGGCGAAGAGGCCCTCCAGCACGGCGGGGTCCGTGTCGGGCTGGCGCCCGCGGGGGGGCAGGGGCGCGGCCGCCTCCTCGCAGGGGCACATGAGCAGGCCGCCGCTTTCCGGGCGCAGGTAGAAGGGCCGGTCCACCCACCAGGCCCAGGGCTCCTGCTGCGGGTGGGCGGCGCCGCTCCACACCAGGGAGCGCCGCAGGGGGGTGAAGGCGAGGGGCGATCCCGCCAGGGCGCCCAGCTCGCCCGCCCAGGCCCCGGCGGCGATGGCGAGGGTCTTCACCCGCAGGGGGCCGCGGTCCGTGTCCAGGTCGAAGCCCGCCTCCGCGGGGCGCAGGCCCAGCAGGGCGCAGCCGAAGCGCAGATCGGCGCCCCCGGCGCGGGCACCCTCGGCGCAGGTGTGCAGCAGGGCCGCGATGTCGATGACGCCATCGCCGGGAATGGCCAGGTGCTCTGCGGCCCTCAGGCCGGGCAGGGGGATGCCCTCGCCCCGGCGCACCGCCACGCCGAACCGGGCGGCCTCGGCCTCGAAGGCGTCCAGGGGACCGCGTCCGGCGCTGGCCAGCAGCCCGCCGCCCGCGGTCATGAGGCCCGCTTCGGCCAGGCGCCGCCGCCCCTCCACCGTGAGGGCCGTGTGCTCGTCGCGGCCCGTGAGGGCCCGGGCCACGGCGGCGTTGTGGCCGCTGGCGTAGGTGCCGGGCTGGGCCTCGCGCTCCAGCAGGACGATGCCCCGCTGGCCCGTCCGGGCCAGGTGGAAGGCGAGGCTCAGGCCGGCGATGCCGCCGCCGATGATCGCAACTTCCGCCGTTTCAACCGTGCCCATGCAGCCATCCTAGCGCCAATGCCCGTGGGTCCTGCCTCTGGGGGCCCCCGCCCGGCGGGCCCCTGTGATTCCGGTCAAGGATTCCGTGTCGCCACACGGGTGGAGGGCCTATGATGGGGCATCCGGAGGTTTCTCCGTGCGGTCGATCCTGCGCGCCATCCTGGCTGTTCTGCTGCTCCTGGGCGGCGGGGCGGGGGACTGGACGCCCGCGGGGATTTCCGCCGGGACCCACGAGTCCTGCTGCTGCGGCACGCCCGCCCGGGCGGAGGACCGCTGCGCCTGCCCCAAGCCCGAGGACAACCGGGGATCCACCCGTTCCCTCTGCGCCGAGCGTTCCGCCACCGTGGCCTCGCCTGCGGCCCGCCGGACCCTGGGCGCCCGCCGCATCGAGCCCCGTCCCGAGCCGGCCACCTGGGCCGAGGCGGCCGAGGTCCCCGGGACCACCGCCTCGTCCGGCTTCGAGCATGGCCGCGACCCGGACCTGGGCCGCCATCTCGCGCGTCTGAGCACCTTCCGGATCTGAGCCGGGACTGAGCGAAGTTCCGCCTGCCCCGAGGGCGGGCCATTCCTCTTTCCCTTTCCGGAGAACCCATGCGCATGCTGCTGCGCCTGGCCCCGGCCCTGGTGCTCGCCGCACCGGCCGCCGCCCAGGCCCCCCTTCCCGAATCCCCCGTTCCGGACCGCGCCACCGCCGATCCCGTCCTGGCCGCCCTGCTGGCCGAAGCCCTCGGGAAGCACCCCGACATCCAGCGGGCCGACGCGGCCGTGAAGATGGACCAGGAGCGCATCCCCCAGGCGGGCGTGCTGCCGGATCCCTCCCTGTCCCTGGGCCTGCAGAACGACGGCTTCAACGGCCTGATGGTCGGCAAGATGGAGACCAGCTTCTACAGCGTGGCCTTCACCCAGCCCCTGCCCTGGCCGGGCAAGCGGGGCCTGCGGAAGGCCGCCGCCGCCCTCGGGGTGGACCTGTCCGAGGCCACCCGCTCGCGCGTGCTGCTGGGCCTGGAGGCGGATGTGCGCCGCGGCTACGCGGCCCTGCTGCTGGTCCGCGGCCAGCAGGCGCTGCTGGCGCAGCAGTCCCTCTTCCTGGAGCAGGCCGAGCGCCTGGCCCGCACCCGCTACGAGGTGGGGCAGGGCAGCCAGGGCGACCTGCTGCGGGCCCAGCTGGAGCTGACCCGCCTGCAGCAGTCCGCCTGGTCCCTGGAGGCCGAGGAGCGCTCGATCCTGGCGGGCCTGAACCGCCTGCGCCAGCGCGACCCCGCCGAGCCCATCGCCACC
>JAMPXL010000044.1 GCA_023701165.1 Geothrix sp.
CCGGACACGCCGGATCAATAACGCTCGACTCCTGGGGCAGGTTTTTGCTGAACTGTGGAGGTTCATCCGGGTTGCCTCTGCGAAAGCTGGTGTGTGGTAACAACAGCTTCCCAGCTCATCCCGGATGAACAACCTCCTTGGCAGTTACATCTAGCGCCGCAGCCGCAGGGCATTCAGCACAACAGTGAGCGAGCTCAGCCCCATGGCCACGCCGACCAGCATGGGCCCGCCGAACCGCTCCAGCTGGCCGACGGCCGCCAGCGGCACCAGCACCAGGTTGTAGCCGAAGGCCCAGCCGAGGTTTTGGCGGATCACGCGATGGGTCCGCAGCGCCAGCCTGCGGGCGGCAAGGATGGGTTCCAGGCCCGGCCGCAGCAGGACCAGCGGGGCCGCGGCCATGGCGGCCCCCGTGCCCTGCTCCCCGGCGCCGGAACCCATGGCGATGCCGCAATCCGCCTGGGCCAACGCGGGCGCATCGTTGACCCCATCCCCCACGAAGCCCACCACGGCACCCTGGGCCTGGAGGTCCCGGATGCGGTTGAGCTTCTCTTCGGGACGCAACCCCGCAGAAATGGACTCGATCCCCACCGCCGCTGCCATCCGCGCCGCAGGTTCCGGGCGGTCACCCGTGAACAGGTGGAGCCGCAGGCCCTGGCGGCGCAGCTGTCCGGCCACCGCGGCGCTTTCCCCCCGCAGCCGGTCGCCCAGCACGAACACGCCCTTCAGGCCGGTGGCGTCCGCCAGGCCCACGGCGATCCCGTCCTCGTCTACTTCCGGGAAGGCCACGTCCAGGAAGGCCGCGCTGCCCAGCCGCCAGGGCTCGCCCTCGATGTCGCCACTCACCCCGCCACCCGGATGGGCGCGGAAGGCCGCCACCGGCTTCAGCGCGCCCCGATGCGCCGCCACCAGGCCCCGGGCAATGGGGTGTTCCGAGTCCCGCTCCAGGCTGGCGGCCAGATTCAACAGCTCGGCCTCCGCCAGATCCGCGACCGCCAGGGTCCGGCGAAGCCTGGGGCGCCCTTCCGTGAGGGTCCCGGTCTTGTCAAAGGCCAGATCCGTCGCCTGGCCCAGGGCCTCCAGGGCCGCGGCATCCCGCACCAGCACGCCCTTTCGGGCCGCGGCCCCCAGGCCCACCATCACGGCCACGGGCGTGGCGAGGCCCAAGGCACAGGGGCAGGCGATCACGAGCAAGGTCACCGCCGGGCGCCAGGCCGAGGCAAGAGAGCCTGTGGCGAGCCACCAGCCCGCCAGGGTGAGGATCGCCAGTCCCAGGATCACCGGCACAAAGACCGCGCTGATGCGGTCCGCCAGATCCTGGGCGGGCGCCTTGGAGCCCTGGGCCTGGGCCACCAGCTGGGCCATGCGGGCCAGCTGGGTTTGGGCCCCCACGGCCTGGATCTCCATCTCGAGCATGGAGCCGTGCACCACGGTGCCCGCCACCAACCCTTCGCCGGGGCCCTTCGGCACGGGCAGGGGTTCGCCCGTAAGCATGGATTCGTCCACCTCCGCCTGGCCTGCGGTCACGCGGCCATCCGCGGGCACCGCATGGCCCGGCAGCACGCGGGCGCGATCGCCGGGCCGCAGATCCGCCACGGGAACCTCGGCCACCACACCGTCTGCGTCCAGCCGCAGGGCCGTGGGAGGCGCCAGGGCCAGCAGCTCCTTGAGCGCATCCGTGGCCTTGGATTTGGCCCGGCTCTCCAGGTACTTGCCCGTAAGCAGGAAGGCCACCAGGGCGGCCGCGGTTTCGAAGCTGAGGTGGTGGACGCCGTTCAACCACTCCACCAGGGCGAAGAACCACGCCACGCCGGAACCCAGGGCGATGAGGGTGTCCATGGAGGCCTGGCCGTGCCGGGCCTGGCGGCCCGCCCGCAGGAAGAAACCCCAGCCCGTCCAGAACACCACCGGCGCCGACAGCGCGGCCTGGAGCCAGCCCGGCAGGTGGAGTCCCAGCCCGGGGACCATGGCCAGCAGCATGGGAGCCGTGAGGATGAGCGCGACGATCATGCGGTTCCGGGCCGGGGCCAGGTCTGTTTCGGGCCCGGCGACCGCCGCGTCCCCCACGGGACGCTCCAGCCCGTAGCCCGCATCCTCCACCTGGGCGGCGAGCGCTTCGAAAGGAACCTCGCCTTCCACGGCGGCCGTGGCCGTGGCCAGGTTCACGCTGGCTGACCGCACCCCGGGAGTCGCCGCCAGTGCCTTTTCCACGTGGCGCACGCAGGAGGCGCAGGTCATGCCGGTGACGGTGTAGGTTTCGGTGCCCATGGGAACCTCCGGAACCGGGCTAGGCCGGCCCCACCAGCTGGTACCCTGCTGCCGCCACCTGGGCCGAGAGCGCCTCGAGGCTGGCTTCCCCGGTCACGGTGGCCGTTCCGTGCGCCGCGTCCACCGCCACATCCGTGACGCCGGGGGTCGCGCGGATCGCCTTGTCGACGTGGCGGGCGCAGCCGCCGCAGGTCATGCCGCTCACACGGTAGGTCTGGGTGTTCATGGAGTCTCCTCGGATTCAGGCCCGCTGGGGCAGCCGCTCGGCTTCCGCCAGCAAGGTTTCCATCAGGTTGCAGCCCAGGACGCTGCTCTGGCCATCGGGCGTTCCCAGCGTGATCCGGAGGATCTCCACCAGCAGCTGGATCTCCGCCAGCCGCCCTTCAAGGACGCGGAGCTTGCCGCCCAGGGCGTCCCGCACATGGGCGCAGGGGGCGCTGTCCTGGCGCAGGGCCCGCAGCAGCTCCTGCACTTCATCCAGGCTGAAGCCCGCGGCCTGGGAGGCCTTCAGGACACGCACCCACTGGATGGCCTCCATGGGAAAGAGGCGGTAGCCCTTGGGGGACCGGGGCAGGTCCCCGAACACCCCCGCATCTGCGTAGAAACGCAGGTTCCGGGCCGTGAGCCCCGAACGGGCCGCCAGCTGCCCGATTTTCAGCAGGCGCGGCGCAGCGGGCGCCGGAGTGACCGTGGGATAGAAGTCAAGGACAGCCGACATGGGGACCTCCCGAGGGCGAACGGTCCCAGATTAAGCCTCCAGTTACATGGAAGCTCAAGGATAAAATCACAAAAAACTATATGCCCTGACGGTTGTGTATGTGCAGATGCAGAAGCGTCACGGCCGCGGGAGTGATGCCGGGGATCCGGCTGGCCTGTCCCAGGGTCTCGGGGCGATGCAATGCGAATTTTTCCAACACTTCCTTGGACAATCCATGGAGGTGCTCGATGCGGAAATCCGATGGGATGCGCACATGATCCCAGGCCCGGTGACCCTCCAGGAGGCGGGCCTCCCGTTCACGGTAGGGGGCGTAGCGCAGCTCGAAGAGCAGCAGATCCCTCTCCCAGGCGGGATTCCATCCGGCCTGGGGGAGGGCCCATCCCTCCAGCTGGGCCAGGCAGGCATCGGTTTCCGCGGGCCCCATGTGCTGGCGGCGCAGCAGGTCGGACAGGCTCAGGCCCGCGTCCAGCCGGAGGCCGGCGGCGGCAGCAATGGGGCCGAAGGGGCTGGTCTGGGTGGCCCAGGCAGCCTCGCACTGGGTCCGCAACCGCTCCCGCCGCTCGATCTTGGCCTCCACCATGGCCATGTCTCCGGCGGTCAGGGCCCCCACTTCCCGGGCCACCTCCAGAAGCCGGGCGTCCGCCACATCGCAGGCCAGGCCCAGCCGGTGTTCGGCCCGGGCCGTGAGCATGCGGTAGGGCTCGTCCGTGCCCTTGGTGACGAGATCATCCACCATGACACCCAGGTAGGCCTGGTCCCGGCCGAGGACGATGGGCGCCTGGTCCCGCAGCCACCGCACGGCATTGATCCCCGCCAGCAGGCCCTGGCCCGCCGCCTCCTCGTAGCCCGTGGTGCCGTTGATCTGACCCGCGAACCAGACGCCGTCGAGGTTCTCCACGGACAGATCCTGGCGCAGCTGGAGGGGATCGAAGCTGTCGTACTCGATGGCGTAGCCGGGCCTCAGGATCTCGGCGGCCTGGAAGCCCGGGAGGCTCCGCACCATGCGCAGCTGGACGTCGGGAGGCATGGAGGTGGACAGGCCCGCCAGGTAGATCTCCTCGGTTTCGAGGCTCTCCGGCTCCACGAAGACCTGGTGCCGGCCCTTGTCCGGGAACTTCACGAACTTGTCCTCGATGGAGGGGCAGTAGCGGGGCCCGATGCCCTCGATGTGGCCCCCGTAGAGGCTCGACTTCGCCAGGTTCTCCCGCACGATGGCCTCGGTTTCCGCCGTGGTGTGGACGATGTGGCAGGGCACCTGGGGCTGGGGGGTTCCAGCGCTGAAGAAACTGAAGGGGCGGGGCGGATCGTCGCCGGGCTGGACCTCGAGGCGGCTGAAATCGATGGAGGCCTTCGCCAGCCGGGGGCTCGTCCCGGTCTTGAGGCGGCGATGGCGGAGGCCCAGGCTCCGCAGCTGGTCCGCCAGGTGGGTGCTGGCGGGCTCCCCGGCCCGGCCCGCCTCCAGGCGCCGCTCGCCGATGAGGATGCGCCCGTTGAGGAAGGTGCCGCTGGTGATGACCACGGCGTCGCAGGGCAGCACCGAGCCGTCCAGCAGCTCCACCCCCCGCAGGCCCCGGGTGCCCTCCCGCCACAGGATGGCCGCGGCCGTCCCCTGGCGCAGGTTCAGGCCCGGCACATGCTCCAGCAGCTGCCGGGCCGCGGTGCGGTACTTCACCTTGTCCGCCTGGGCCCGGGGGCCGCGCACCGCCACGCCCCGGCTTTCGTTGAGGATGCGGAAGTGGATGCCCGTGGCGTCGATGAGGCGGCCCATGGCGCCGCCCAGGGCATCCACCTCCCGGACCATGTGGCCCTTGCCCACGCCCCCGATGCTGGGATTGCAGCTCATCTGGCCGATCTGATCCAGGTTCATGGTGAGCAGGGTCGTGGCCAGGCCCATGCGGGCTGAAATGTGCGCAGCCTCGATCCCCGCATGCCCGCCACCGATGACCACCACCTGCTTCAAGCCGCCCTCCGAAGGCTGTCAGGATACCCGCTCCTCCGGGCCCCCCCGGGGAGGTGCGGGATGTGAGAAACTGTCCCCATGCGACCCCGCCTGAGCCCTGAGGAACGCCGCGCCCGCCGGCAGCGCGCCATGCGCAAATCCATGTTCGTGCTGCCCTCCAGCATCACCATGGCCTCGATCCTCTGCGGCTTCTCCAGCGTGGTCATGTCCATCAATGCCGCCGGATCCACCCCGGACCGGTACTTCCTGTGGGCCGCAGGCCTGCTGGTGCTGGCGGGGGTTTTCGATGGCCTGGACGGCCGCGTGGCCCGGGCCACCAACACGGCCACGGAGTTCGGCGTGCAGCTGGACAGCCTGGCGGACGTCATCAGCTTCGGCATGGCCCCCGCCATCCTGGCCTACCGCTACGGCTTCTTCCACCTGGGCATCCACGACTCCCACCTGCGGGCCGCGGGCTGGGCCGCCTGCTTCGTCTTCACCGCCTGCGGCGCCCTCCGCCTGGCCCGCTTCAACGTGCAGGTGGGCTCCACGGACCCCCGGTACTTCATGGGCCTGCCCATTCCCGCCGGCGCCGCCTGCGTGGCCTCAGTGATCATCTGGCACCCGGCCCCCCCGGCCACCGTGGCCCACGCCTATGCCTTCGCCGCGGAACTGTTCATCGTCGGCCTGCTGATGGTGTCCACCCTCCGCTTCCCCAGCTTCAAGAAGCGCGCCGGCAGCCCCCGCGCCGCCATGCTCACCAGCCTCAGCATCGTCCTTGTCTTCGCGATGATGATCGTCTTCCAGCAGCGCTTCTTCATCGGCTTCTTCGCCGCCTACGTCGCCCTGAGCCTTGCCATGAACGTGGCCTGGAAGGCCGGCTGGCGGGGCGTGGAGCCCCCGCGGGACGAAGTCGAGGACCCGGAAACCGTCCACTAGGAAGACAGGGGGCCGGTCAGATCAGAGGGCGGTGGCGCCTGCGGGAACCGCCACGCCTGCGACCGCGGCCACCTTGGCATTGGACATCAGTTTGCCGCCGGTGCCGGGGCCGATGCCCAGGGCCGCGCCCTGCTTCACGCCGGCCTCGGAGGTGGCTGCCGTGGGAATCTTGATGGCGGCCATGCGCTGGATGAGGAAGCTGGCCGCGGAGGAGCCGTCTCCTGCGACCTTGTCGCCTGCGAGCAGGATCACGGCATCCGGCTTGCGGCCCGTGAGTGTGGCGATGGCCTTGCCCATGTCCTGGGGGCCCTTCACGTCCACCACGACCACCTTCAGTCCCCCGGCGGCCCCGGTGAGGGCTCCAAGGGAGGCCTTGCTCCCGTTCGAGTCGCAGACCACTGCCACGGTCTCCACCTGGGGCCAGGCCTTCTTCATCGCGCCGATCACGGCGTCATAGTCCCCGGCCATGAGTGCCACGGACGAGAGGACCGGCATGAGAATCAGGGAAGCGATGCGAGCCATGGAATGACCTCCGGCGATTCCCCCCCATCGGCAGGATTCCGGGATGGCTGGAGCATAGAGTTGTTTTTATGGTTTTTTCTAACTCAGGATCCCGGCGATGCAGGCACTGAGGAAGTTGGCGAGGGTGCCCGCCAGCATGGCCCTCAGGCCCAATCGGGCCAGGTCACCCCGGCGCTCGGGCACCAGGGCGCCGATACCCCCCACCTGGATGGCGATGCTGCTGAAGTTGGCGAAGCCGCAGAGGGCGAAGGTGGACACCAGCCGGGCCTTGGTGGACAGGTTCGTCATGGCGCCCAGGTCCAGGAAGGCCACGAACTCGTTCACCACCATGCGCTTGCCCAGCAGGGAACCCACCTGGCCCGCCTCGATCCAGGGCACACCCATGAGGTAGGCGAAGGGCTTGAACACGGCGCCCAGCACCATCTCCAGGCTGAAGCCAGGATGGACGGCCTTCATGAGGCCATTGAGCAGGTAGATGAGCGCGATGAACGCGATGAGCATCACGGCCACATTGAAGGCCAGCTGGCCGCCCTCGAAGGCGCCGCGGGCCGCGGCGTCCAGGACGTTGGCATCGTGGTTGGGGATGTCCACCTTGATGTCCCCAGCGGTCTCGGGGGTTTCCGTCTCGGGCTCCAGCATCTTCGCCATCATCACGGCGCCGGGCGCCGTCATGATCACGGCCGTGAGCAGGTGCACGATGTCCACGTGGGCCACCTGGACGTAGGCCACCATGATGCTGCCGGATACGTGGGCCATGCCC
>JAMPXL010000045.1 GCA_023701165.1 Geothrix sp.
CCGGGTTGGCCGTATAGTCAGGGCCACGATTCCATCAAAGCCATCACCGGGGAGGCAGGCATGCGGCCACTGAAGCAGCTGATCGAAGGCAAGGGACCCCTCGTGTCCGTGGGACCGGACGATACCGTGCTGGCGGCCCTGACCTTGCTGGCCCAGCATGAGATCGGCGCCCTGCTGGTGCTGGAGGGCGGCCGCCTGGTGGGGATCTTCTCCGAGCGGGACTACGCGCGGAAGATCATCCTCAAGGGCAAGGCCTCCAAGGACACCCTGGTGCGGGAGATCATGAGCGACAAGGTCAGCTGCGTGACCCTCTCCCAGACGGTGGAGGAGTGCATGGCGCTCATGACGGACAAGCGCATCCGCCACCTGCCGGTGCTTGGCGGTGGCAACGAGGTGCTGGGCATCCTCTCCATCGGCGACCTGGTGAAGGAGACCATCTCCGACCAGAAGTTCACCATCGAGCAGCTGGTGCACTACATCCAGAGCTGAAGCGCCTCATCCCATCCGCAGGGGCCTGGTTTCAGTACAGGCCCTTGCTTTTGGGCTTTTCCTGGACCTTGGCGTGCCGGTAGGAGCCCATCAGGAGGTTGGGCCCATGCTCGGCAATGGCGGATTCCAGGGTTTCTCCGCCGTGATGAAACTGGTGCTGCGCGTAGGCCAGGGCCGGCGCTCCCAGTTCCGGAAAACTGCGGAGCACCGCGAAGGCCAGATGGACCAGGGCATCGATGGTCTGGTACTGGGTCATGGCAACCCGGTCCAGCAGCAGGTGGTCCTCATATTTGTTCATGGGCCTGGAATAGTAGATGATTTTTCCATTGAACAGGATGCTGGATCCATCGGTCGAGATGACGTAGGTCTTTTCCTTGTCCTTGACGTCGAACTGGAAGGAAGTCCCCTTTTTAAAGGCCGTCATCAGGCTCTGGAACTTCGGGTGGACCAGATAGGCGGACCCGTACGTGACCTTCTTCGCCACCGGCTTCATTTCCTTGGCCGTGGGGCCGTACATCATGTGGTTATAACGCAGGGCCTCAAGGCGTTCCTCCGGCGTCTGCTTCTTGACCTTTTCCTTCTTGGGCGGCTTTCCGGGCTGGGCGGTCATGGGATTCCTCATCACGCAGTCGCTGGCTGAAGGCATTGTGGCATGGAGCCGCCGGGGCTGGTTCCCCTCAGCCCTTGGGCTTGGAGGCCTCGCGCCAGGCGGCGATGAGCTTCGCTTCGGATTCGGCGCTGGGGCCGGCGAGGCGGGTGCGGCCCTTCTCGACCTTTTCCTGCGTCTTGAACCAGGCGAGGGTGTCCTTGACGGTCTCGAGGGCCGGACGGAACTTCAGGCCCGCCTTCATGGCGCGGTCGTTGCGCCAGGTGTGGAAGCCCTTGGTTTCGCCCAGGAAGGGGGCCCAGATGGGGAACTCGACGCCCTCCTGCTTGGCCAGGAAGTCCGCGGGGATCCAGACGGGCTTGGCATTCGGGTTCCCGGCCTTCTGGCAGGCCTCCACCAGGCTGCCCCAGGCCAGGCGCTTGTCCGGACCGCAGGCGTTGAAGGCGCCCACCGTGCCCTGCTCGACCATGAGCACCAGCCAGGCCGCCAGATCGCGCACATCGATGATCGAGACGGGATCCGAGGCGGCGCCGGGGACCGCGATCTCGCCACCCTTGTCGAAGCGCACGGGCCAGTAGGTGAAGCGGCCGGTGGGGTCGTCGGGGCCGACGATGTAGCCGGGGCGGATCACCGCCGTGCGGCCGGGCATGGCCTTCTCGGCGGCCTGTTCGCACAGGGCCTTGAGGGATCCGTAGTACTCGTAGTTCTTGCCCATGTTCTCCAGGGTGGGATCGGGCATGGTGGCCAGGGGCGCGTCCTCGGTGCCGTTCTCGGGGTTGGGCTCCTTGTAGGCGCTGATGCTGGAGATGTAGAGGTACTGCTTGGCGCGGGGGGCGAGCAGGGCGGCGGAGGCGCCCACCATGCGCGGGAAGTAGCCGCTGTTGTCGATGACGGCGTCCCAGGTGCCGGTCTCCAGGGCCTTCAGGCCCTCGCCCTTCTTGGGGTCGCGGTCGCCGTGCAGCTTCTCCACGCCGGGGAAGAGGCCGGGCCGCGTCTTGCCGCGGTTGAACATGGTCACCTGGTGGCCGCGGGCCTGGGCGATCTCGATGGTGGCGGGGCCCAGGAAGCCGGTGCCGCCCAGGATGAGGATCTTCTTCGGAGAGGCCTTGCCGGCGGGGGCGGCGGCCAGGTCGAGTCCGGTGGCGGCCAGGGCGGTGGCCGCGGCGGACCACTGGATGAATTCGCGGCGGGAAACGGTCATGGGGACCTCCGGCGGTGAGATGGGGTGGGATACATCGTGAATCGATATATACTCCATTCAGTCCCTTCCGCATCAGCCTTTTCCGGATCCGCCATGACGCCCGCCCGCCTCCTCCGCCGACTCGTGCTGCTGGACGAGGGCGAGGCGCCGGCCCTGCTCTGGTCCGCGTTGTATTTCTTTCTCCTGCTCTTCGGGTTCTACCTGCTCCGGCCCGTGCGGGAGGCCATGGGCATCGCCCGGGGGGCGGACAAGCTGCCCTGGCTCATGACGGGGACCCTGCTGGCCATGGCCCTGGCCAATCCGGCCTTCGCGGCCCTGGTGTCGCGCCTGCCGCGGCGGCGCTTCATCCCCCGCACCTACCGGTTCTTCGCCCTCAACATGCTGGCCTTCTTCCTGGCCTTCCGCCTCCTGCCGAGCCACGGCGGCGCGGCCCTGGGCTACGCCTTCTACATCTGGCTCAGCGTCTTCAACCTCTTCGTGGTGTCCGTGTTCTGGGGGCTCATGTCGGATGTGTGGACCGAGGTCCAGGGCAAGCGGCTCTTCGGGTTCATCGCCATGGGCGGCACCCTGGGGGCCGTCGCCGGGGCGGCCGTGACGGGGGCGCTCACCAAGGGCGTGGCGCTGGGCGGCCTCGTCCTGAAGGTGGAGCCCCTGTCCCTGCTGCTGCTCTCCATGCTGACGCTGGAACTGGCGGTACAGTGCGTGAAGCGCCTGGCGGCGATCTTCCACCTGGGCGATGTGGCCCACGGGGAGCGGGAACCGGGCCCGGGGCTGCTCGAAGGCCTTCGGCTCATCGCCACCTCGCGGTACCTCCAGCTCATCTGCGCCTACATGCTCCTGTTCACCATCACCAGCACCTTCCTCTACCTGGAGCAGGGCCGCATCGTGGCGGGGGCCTTCCGGGATACGGCGAGCCGCACCGCGGCCTTCGCCCAGCTGGATCTCTGGGTCAACGTGCTCACCCTGGCCACCCAGGTGTTCCTCACGGGCCGCCTCATCACGGGGCTGGGCATCTCCGCCGTGCTGTCCATCCTGCCGGTGCTGAGCCTGGCGGGCTTCGGCGCCCTGTGGCTCTGGCCCACCTTCGGCGTGATGGCGCTCTTCCAGGTGCTGCGCCGGGGGCTGCACTACGCCGTGGACCGCCCCGCCCGGGAGATCCTCTACATCCCCCTCGGCCCCGAGGAGCGCTACAAGTCGAAGCCGTTCATCGACACCTTCATCTACCGCGGTGGCGACCTGCTGGGCGTGTGGGCCCCGGCGGCCTTCGCCGCCCTGGCCATCCCCCTGGGGGCGGCGGCCGTGGCCTGCTCGGGGCTGTGGCTGGGGGCCAGCCGGGCCCTGGGGCGCCGCGCCGGATCCCGTCAGCCCAGGGCGTAGGGCTGCTGGATCAGGCTGCGCGTTGTAGCCTCCTCCTAGAGCCCATCGACGATGAGCACGGCGGGGGTGAAGGGCAGGTCCCTGGCTTCGGCGGGCGTCTTCATGTCCCAGAGCGCGAGCCGGTCCGCGTAGGGCGCCCACAGCCCGGGGTTGGCCGTCACGGCCTTGAGGGGCGGGTGGAACCAGAGGGCCTCGGGCAGGTCCGCCAGTTCTTCGGCCGTGAGGTCCAGGGCCTCGTCCGTTTCCCACAGGAAACCGCAGCGGGCGCCTTCGCAGGCAGCCCAGAGCTGGAGCACTTCGCTGGGTTCGAAGCTGCTGAACAGCACGCGATCCAGGGCCTCGGCAGCCTCCACGGTGGCCAGGGCCTGCTGCCAGCCGGGTTCGCCCTTCAGCTCCACGTTGATGAGTTTGGCGGGCAGCTCCAGGGCGTCCGCCAGCCGCGGCAGGGGCTCGCCGTTCTTCAGGGGCGGCAGCTCGGCGGCCTTCATGTGGCGGAGGAGGCCCGAACCATTGGCCGTGCGGGACAGGTCCTCGTCGTGGAGGACCATGCACACGCCGTCCCGCGTGGGCTGCACGTCCAGTTCGAAGCCGGCCATGCCCGCCGCCAGGGCGGCCTGGAAGGCCTCCATGCTGTTTTCCAGGTGCTTCGAGGACAACCCGCGGTGGCCGAGAACGAGGGCGTGTGGGACGGTCATGGCAGCTCCAAAGACGGACCCAGCATAGCGGAGCCACGCCGGCCTCAAGCAGTGCGGATGACCCAAGGCTCAAAGACAACTGACTCACGCAGAGGGCGCGGAGGAGCGCAGAGAACGCAGAGGCGCGCCGACTCAACGCGCATGGGCCCGCCGCAGGCGGTCTCCGGCGGGGCCGGAGGTCAGGGGAGACGCCAGGGCCGCGTCCCCCAAAAGACACGACCCTGGCGCCTCCCCTGAGCCCATGCTGACGAGCGGCGCTCCCCCAAACATCACCGGGGCCGTTCTTTTATTCAATCCGCGTGAATTCGTGAAATCCGTCGCTTCAGCTTTTATCCGTGTCCATCTGCGTTCATCTATGGTTCCAACTGCTTTTGTCTTTCCTCTGCGCCCTCTGCGATCTCTGCGGTAAACCAACCGCTGAATTCTGTGAGGACCAAAGTTGGAACCCGTTCGCCAGCCTTCAGATGACTTTGCCCGGATTGAAGATCCCCTGCGGATCCAGGGCTTGCTTGATTGCCCGGAGCGTTTGGATCTGGCCCGGGTCGGACAGGGCGAGGAAGGCGTCGCGCTTGGCGAGGCCGATGCCGTGCTCGCCGCTGAGGGTGCCGCCGAGGGACATGGACAGGCGGAAGAGGTCCATGAGCTGCCGCTCCAGCAGGGCGGGTTCCGTCTCGCCCGCGGCCAGCAGGTTCACGTGCAGGTTGCCGTCGCCCAGGTGGCCGTAGCTGACGCTGGGGATGCCCAGGCGCTCCAGGCCCGCGAAGAACTCGCCGAGGCGGCTGCGGGGCACCACGATGTCTTCGCTCACCTTCTTCGGGTGGCGCTCCTTCAGGAAGGCGCTGGTCATGCGCCGCACGGCCCAGATCCCCTGGCGCTGGCGCTCGTCCGAGGCGACTTCCAGGCCCTCGGCCACGGGCCCCAGCAGATCCAGCAGACCCTCCAGGAAGGGCTCGGATGTGCAGCCCCGCTCGTCGAACTCCAGGATGGCCATGGCCTCTCCGGGCAGGCGCCGGGCCTCCTCGGGGCCATGGGCGCGCAGCTCCGAAAGCACGGCGGGATCGAAGAACTCGAAGGCGCTGGGCAGGTAGCCCGCGCCGCAAAGCCGGCCCGGAAGATCCAGGAGGTCCTGCCATCGCTTTACGGGCAGCAGCAGCGTGGTGTATTCCCGCGGCATGGGCGTGAGGCGCAGCGTGGCCCCCACGATGAACCCGAAGATGCCCTCGCTGCCGATGAGCAGCTGGCCCAGGGCGGGGCCCGCGTTGGCCTTCACGCTGCTGATGCCGAAGGTGTGGATCTCGCCGTCTTCCAGCAGGGCCTCCACGGACAGTACCCAGTGCCGGGTCATGCCGTACTTGCAGGCGTTGGGTCCGCCGGCGTTGGTGGCGAGGGTGCCCCCCAGGGCGCAGCTCTCCCAGGAATTGGGATCCGGCGGGTAGAAGAACCCCTGGGCTGCTGCGGCGGCCTTCACGTCGCGCAGGAGGGCGCTGGCGGGGGCGCTGAGGCTGAGGTCCTGGGGCGACACGCGGAGCTCGCCGGGCCAGGCGGAAAAATCGACCACCACGGCGCGCTGGCCCGTGGGCAGGCACCCCCCGGCCTTGCCCGTGCCCGCGCCACGGGGCACCAGGGCGAACCCCTCGGCCTTGGCCAGGCGCACCAGCTCCTTCAGGGCCGCGGGCCCCCGGGGCCGCACCACGGCCAGGGGAAGGACCCCTAGCACATGGGATTCATCGTGCCGGTACGGTTCCAGCGCGTCCGGATCCGTGAGGACCGTGGCATCGGGCAGGTTCCGGAAGGGGGCCATGGCTCCAGTGTGACGGATGGCGGGCCGGCCGGGAAACCGGCATTCCCACGGGCCCGCCCTTCCGGGGTTCAGCCCACCAGGGTGCCGACCACGTCGCCCTTCACGGCGGCGACGAGGTTGCCGGGCTTGTTCATGTCGAAGACGAGGATGGGGAGCTTGTTTTCCATGCACAGGGCGATGGCCGAGGCATCCATGACCTTGAGGCCCTTTTCCAGGACTTCCTGGTAGCTGACGCGGTCATATTTGGTGGCGCTCGGGTCCTTCTTGGGGTCGGCGGTGTAGATGCCGTCCACGTTGGTGGCTTTCATCACCACTTCGGCGCAGATCTCGTTGCCGCGCAGGGCCGCGGCGGTGTCGGTGCTGAAGTAGGGATTGCCCGTGCCTGCGCCGAAGATGACCACCCGGCCCTTCTCCAGGTGGCGGGTGGCCCGGCGGCGGATGTAGCTCTCCGCCACCTTGGGCATCTCCAGCCCCGACAGGGTGCGGGTGTCCACGCCCTTGTGCTCCAGGGCGTCCTGGAGGGCGAGCGCGTTGATCATGGTGGCCAGCATGCCCATGTGGTCCGCGGTGGTGCGGTCCATGCCCTTGGTGGCGCCCGCCACGCCGCGGAAGATGTTGCCTCCGCCGATGACGAGGCCCACTTCCACGCCCATGTCGCGGATGGTCCGCACCTGGTCGGCGATCATGGAGACCACGGCGGGATCGATGCCGCCCTTCTGCTCGCCCATGAGGGCTTCGCCGGAGAGCTTGAGGAGGATGCGCTTGAACTTCATACCGACTCCCGAGGTTCCACTAGAATGCCGTTCCCACCTACCAAAGAGGCGGCCAAAATGGCCGCCTCTTTTGTAGCAGTAAAAAAGCCTACTTGGCGGCGGCGACTTCCGCGGCGAAGTTC
>JAMPXL010000046.1 GCA_023701165.1 Geothrix sp.
CAGCCCAACGCGGCTCTGGTGCTCAGCGACCTGGAGGGCAGCTACCTGGGCCTGTCCAGCCGTCCCGACGTCGCTTCCAAGGTCGATTTCAAGGGCCGTGCCGGAGGGCTGGCCCCCATCACCATTACGGGCCACGCCATGCCCCTGCGCAGCGACCTGGATACGGATGTGACCCTGAAGATCCAGGGCGCGGACCTCACGGACTTCACGCCCTACACGGGCAAGTACCTGGGCTACACCGTGCAGAAGGGCAAGCTCGACGTGGACGCCCGCCTGCGCATCGAGCGCCGGAACCTGAAGGCCGAGAATGCCGTGAAGCTGGACCAGTTCTACCTGGGCGAGAAGGTGCCGAGCCCCGACGCCACGGGCCTGCCCGTGAAGCTGGGCCTGGCCATCCTCCGCGACCGCAAGGGCGTCATAGCCTTCGACCTGCCCATCGAGGGCAGCCTCGACGATCCCGACGTGAAGTACGGCAAGCTCGTGTGGAAGGCCGTGTTCAACCTGCTGGGGAAGATCGCGACCTCGCCATTCACGCTTCTGGGCAAGCTGTTCGGCGGCGATGCGGGCGATCTCAGCGCGGTGGCCTTCGCGCCGGGCGCCAGCACCCTTGATGGGGCCGCCACGGCCAAGCTCCAGACCCTGGCGAAGGCGCTGCAGGAGCGGCCCGAACTGCGGCTGGAGGCAGAAGGCGCCGTGGATGAGGGCCTGGATGGCGGGGCCCTGCGCAAGGCGGCCCTGGAGGCCCTGCTCCGGCGG
The DNA here is from genome assembly GCA_023701165.1 of Geothrix sp. GTDB lineage: Bacteria > Acidobacteriota > Holophagae > Holophagales > Holophagaceae > Geothrix. The sequence goes on from JAMPXL010000046.1 coordinate 757, forward strand.
ACCCGGGCCCAGGGCCTGAAGCTGGCGGAGGAGGGCCCCGTCCCTGCCGCCGAGCGGGAGCGCTGGATCCTCGCCGCCCATGCGGCCGCTTTCCCGGCGCCCAAGGAAACCCGGGAGGCCAAGGCTGCGCCGCCGCCCCCGCCCGCGGAGATGGAGCAGCGCCTGCTGGGCACCCTGAAGGCGGATCCCGCCGAGCTCGCCCAGCTGGCCGATGCGCGGGCCAAGGGCGTGCTCGCCTGGCTGCTGGATACGGCGAAGGCCGACTCCGCGCGGGTCTTCCAGGTGCGCACCGGGCAGGCCAAGGGCGCGGCGGTGGCGTTCACCCTCAAATAGCGGCGCCCCGAGCCCAGGTTTCGGTGCCTTCGGCCAGGTCGGGGATGCCCGGCCCGAAGCGGTCGGCGCCGAGCCAGTGCAGGCCGGGCGGCAGGATCTGGAGGATGCGGGCCGCGCGGGTGCCGTGCCCGGGCTCCAGCAGGGGGAAGGCGCCGGGGCAGGATTCCTCGCGCACCTGGACGGCCTCCGGCAGCTCCGGCAGCCAGCGGCGCAGCTCGGCGGCCACGCCCGGCCAGGTCTCCAGCGCGGCGTCGATGGGATAGGCGCCGCCCAGGTAGGTGCGCACCTGCATCAGGCCGGGCACGCCGCGGGGATCGTCCGCCGCGAAGGAGACGGCGCCCAGCAGGCCCCGGCCTTCGGGAGGATGGACCAGCAGCCCGAAACCCCGCTCCCAGCCCGGCACCGGGCGGTGCCGGCTGTGCCAGACGCGGAGATCCAGGCGGGGGATGGCGTCGAGCAGCTCCGAGGCCTCCGGCGCCACGGGGCGCAACAGCTCCGCCGCCGCCGCGGAGGGCAGCGCGAGGATCACCTGGTCCGCCTCCCGCGCCAGGCCCTCCCCGTGGACCCGCCAGCGCCCGCCGGGCAGGGGTTCCAGGGCGCGGGCCGCGCGGTTCAGGTGGAGGGTGTCCGGAGCCTTATCCAGCGCCAGGGCCAGCGCCCGGGCCAGGGCGCCCACCCCGCCCGCGGGCAGTCGGGTGCGCTCGGGGCCGCTCCGGAGGCTGCCGAGGAGCAGGCCCCCGCAGCGCTCCAGATACGACAGGCGCGGCAGCGCCGACAGGCCGATGCGTTCCGGCGGCGCCGCCAGGATCCCGGCCACCAGCGCCGGGAGCCACTCCCGGGCGAAGGCCCCGCCCAGGCGGCGGGCGAAGAAGGCCTGGAGGCTCTCGTCCGGGTGGGACGCGGCTGATGCGAAGGGTTCCCCCAGCAACCGGAGCTTCTGGAGGAAGGTCAGCCCAGGCGCCCGCGCCAGGCCCCGCAGGGTGGCCGGGCTGGGGTGCCGTGCTCCGGCCCGGCCCAGCCAGCGGGGGCCCCTGGGACTGGAGGGGGAGGGCCGCAGGTCCAGCTCCAGATTCCGGAGCAGGCGTTCCAGCGGAGCGTCCTGGGCCACCCGCAGGGATTGGGGACCCCGCTCCAGGAAGCCCGGCTCGCCCTGGGGCCCCGGCCAGGGCAGGGTCTGGGCCCAGCCACCCACGGCGGGAGAGCCCTCCCAGACCTCGATGGCGAACCCGCGGTGGTGGAGGTGCCAGGCGGCCATCAGGCCGGAGAGGCCGGCGCCGAGGACGAGGGTTGGGGGGGGAGGGCCTGAATGCGGGTCCACGGGGCTCCTAGGCGGAAATCAACCCTCCGCGGGGCGCTCCCGCAGGCCGTGGACGCCGCTGAACAGGGACTGGATGCGCGGCAGGTCCTGGTCCAGATCGCCGGTCGGGTGGAACAGGGGCATGAGCCGGACCACGTGCGTGCGGTAGTCGAAGCCTACGGGCAGGATGGGCACGCCGGCCGCGCAGGCGATCTGGTAGAAACCGGATCTCCAGCGGCTCACGCCCTTGCGGGTGCCTTCAGGCGCCAGGCCCAGCAGCAGGGCCGGGGCCGCCTCGAAGGCCGCCACGCAGGCGCCCACCACCCCGTGGCTGGCCCGCCGGTCCACGGGGATGCCGCCCAGCCCCTGCAGGAGGCCCTTGAGGGGCCCCTTGAAGAGGGTGTGCTTGCCCAGCCAGGAGGCCCGGAACTCCAGGGCGAACAGGATCGCCAAGCCCAGGGGGAAGTCCCAGTTCGACGTGTGGGGGGCCACGATGGCCACGAACTTCGGCGTCTCCGGGAAGGCGCCCTCGATCTGCCAGCCGCCGAGCCGCAGGTAGGCCCGGCCCAGGGCCCGCACGGCCCATCCCCGCCGCCGGATGAGGGGGGCTGGGGGTTTCAGCTGATCCAGGGTTGACGGCACGTGGCTTCCGGAAAGGAGGGACCTGGAAGAGGGCCCTCCGAAATTGAAACAGAAAGGGCGCCTTCCGGCGCCCTTCCAGGGTGGTGGTTCCAGGGTTACTTGGCGGCCACGTAGGCCTTGAGGCCATCCGCCGTGGGTTTCATCGCTTTTTCGCCCTTGTGCCAGTTGGCGGGGCAGACTTCGCCGTGCTCTTCGCTGAAGTCCACGGCGTCGAGGAGGCGGAGGACTTCCTCCACGCTGCGGCCCAGGTCGTTGTGGTTCACGGTGATGTGCTTGAGGATGCCGTCCTTGTTGACGATGAAGAGGCCGCGCAGGGCGATGCCGGCGGGCAGCAGGACGTTGTAGTCCTGGGCGATGGTCTTGTTGAGGTCGGAGACCAGGGGGAAGGTCACGCCCTGGATGCCGCCGTCCTTGCGGGGGGTGTTCACCCAGGCGTGGTGGCTGAACTTGGAGTCGACGCTGACGCCGATGACCTGGGTGTGGCGGGCCTCGAACTCCTTGATGGCGTCGGCGAAGGCCAGGATCTCCGTGGGGCAGACGAAGGTGAAGTCGAGGGGGTAGAAGAAGAGGACGACCTTCTTGCCCTTGTAGTCGGAGAGCGAGATCTGCTTGAACTCGCCGTTGACCAGGGCATCGGCCTTGAAATCGGGTGCGGGCTGGGTGACGAATGCGGCCATGGTGCCTCCATTGCGGGGTTTAACCCCGGGGTTTCGGTGGGAGAAATCAGGCTACGCGCCGGGTCCGCGGGGTTCAAGGAAAATATCCGACAAAAACAGTCGGATATTCCAAACCTGGGGGTCCATTGAGGGCGCCGGGTCCGGGACCGCCCCGGACGCGGCTTTCCGGACTGTCAATGCCCGGGAATGGGCGGCGGACGGGCCCGGAGCCGCGTGCTACGCTCCGGAGTTTGGGACTTCCGAGGCCTTCCCCCATGCAGCCCATCCAGCTTTCCGTCTTCTCCGAGACCGCCCGCCTGAAGCAGGTGGTGGTCCACAATCCCGGCCCGGAAGTGGACCAGATGGTGCCCGGGATGATGGAGAAGCTGCTCTTCGACGACATCCTCTACGGGGACCTGGCCCGGCACGAGCACGGCCAGTTCCGCCAGGTGCTGGCCAAGGTGGCCGACGAGGTGCTGGACATCCAGGATCTCTTCATCGAGGCCCTGCAGGACGAGGGCGTGAAGCTGGGCTTCGTGGAGGATCTGCGCCGCCTGGTGGGCCTGCCGGACGACACCTGCAACCTGCTGCGCGACATGGCCCCGGCGGACGCCGCCCGCAGCGTCATCGGCGGCCTGCCCTGGGACGACATGCCCAGTCACACCCCCTGGGAGCAGGAATTCGACTACCGGGTGCGGCCCATCCCCAACCTGCTGTTCATGCGCGATCCCGCTTCGGTCATCGGCGACGGCTACAGCGTGAACTCCATGGCCACCTGGGCCCGGGAGCGCGAGCCGCTCATCCTCAGCTACGTCTTCCGCCACCATCCCCGCCTGAAGCACCACACGGACCACGACAAGTGGTTCGATCAGGTGACGCCCCTGGTCCGCGGCGAGATCAAGGCCCCGGTGAGCCTGGAGGGCGGCGATGTCCTGGTGCTCAGCCACAAGGTGCTGGCGGTGGGGTGCAGCGAGCGCACCCAGGCGGACGCCATCCACCTGCTGGCGGAAAGCCTCCGGGCCCACCGGGCGGAGGACGAGACCAGCTTCGACCACCTGCTCATGGTGCTCATGCCCAAGAAGCGCAGCGCCATGCACCTGGACACCATCTTCACCCGCACCAGCGAGGACGAGTGCCTGGTCTACCCGCCCTACTTCGTGGAGGGCAGCCGGGAGCTGCTGAATGTGACCAGCATCGACCTGCGCCACCCGGAACTGCGCATGAACACCCACCCCAGCCTGCTGAAGGCCCTGCGGCGGGTGGGCATTGATCTGAAGCCCATCTTCTGCGGCGGGAACGATTTCATCCTCCAGCAGCGGGAGCAGTGGACGGATGGCGCCAACGCCTTCTGCCTGGCCCCCGGCGTCATCACCAGCTATGGACGCAACCTCGCCACCGGCGAGGCCCTGGCCAAGGCCGGCTACCGGGTGGTGACGGCCCAGGCGGTCCTGACCGATCCGGCCCTGGACCTGCTCGACGGGAACAAGTACCTGGTGCAGATCGAGGCCAGCGAACTGAGCCGGGCCCGGGGCGGACCCCGCTGCATGACCATGCCCCTGTCCCGGGAAGGGCGCTGAGGGGCCTCCGGAGCTTTCCGCCATCTTCCGTGGGGTTGACATGGGCCATGGAAACACTGAAAACAAAAGAGAAAGAATCTCCATCGGGGTTCCTGGTAGACTTCTCATCCGCGCCTCGTTCCCCGAGGCGCCCCTTTTTTTATGGCCAACCTGACCCCCACTCCCCCCCCGCGTCTCCGGCACCGCCTGGAGTACGGCGCTTTCCGCCTGCTGGACGGGGTGGTCGGGCGCCTTCCCTGGGCCACGGTGCAGGCCCTGGGCGAGGCTGCCGGAACCCTCTTCTACCTGGTGGACCCCCGCCACCGCCGCATCGTGCGGGAGAACCTGCGCTTTGCGGACCTGGGGCTGGACGAGGCCGGCACCCGGGCCCTGTCCCGGGCCTGCTTCCGGCACTTCGGGGCCCTCTTCGTGGGGCTCCTGCGCCTGCGCCACGCCACGCCCGAGGAGGTCGACCGCTGGATCCGGGTGGAGGGGCTGGAGCACTTCGACGCCGCCCAGGCCGCCGGCAAGGGCTTCATCCAGCTCACGGGGCACTACGGCAACTGGGAGGCCATCGCCCTGGCCCAGAGCCGCCACGGCCGTACCTTGGATGCCATCGGACGGGAACTGGACAATCCCCTGCTGGAACCCATCTCCCTGGCCTTCCGCACCCGGTTCGGCAACCGGGTGATCCTCAAGGATGGCGCCATGCGCGACACGCTGAAGGCCCTGAAGGCGGGGCGCGGCGTGGGTTTCCTGCTGGACCAGGACGCCCTCACCAGCGGCGTGTTCGTCCGGTTCCTGGGCCGGTGGGCCTCCACCTTCGGCACCGCCGGGAGCCTGGCGGCCCGCTACAGCCTGCCCGTGCTGCCGGTCTTCAGCTGGCCCAACCCGGACGGCACCATCACGGTGCGTTTCGAGCCCCCGTTCCAGGTGCCCGCCACCGGGGATGCGGCCAGGGACGCCTGGGTGGCCACGCAGCTCATGACCGCCCGCATTGAGGCGCAGATCCGGAAGGACCCCCGCTGGTGGTTCTGGATGCACCGGCGTTTCAAGACCCGGCCCGGAGAGGGCAGCCCCCTCCCCGCTCCGCTTCCCCCGGCAGATTGGGTAGAATCAGTACAACCTCCCCATGCCTGACCGGGCCCTTCGGCCCGCCTTTTTTTGACCCCCCTTTTCAGGACATCCCCATGCCCAAGCACGTGCTTGTGAAGCTCGAACTGGAACTCAAGGACATCAAGCAGGCCCTCCTGGTGGAGATCCCCCAGGAGATCGCCCGGGCGGCCGGGCAGGGCGACCTCTCGGAGAACGCCGAATACGAGCAGGCCCTGGCCAAGCGGGACATGTTCCAGAACAAGCTCGTCACCCTGGAGAAGCGCATTTCCGAGGTGGCCAGCCTGGACATCAGCCGCCTGCCCAAGTCCCGGGCCGCCTACGGGTCCAAAGTCACGATCCTCGACCTGGACTCCGAAGAGGAGTTCACCTACACGCTGGTGCTGCCTGAGGAACTCGATGGCCATCCTCAGCATCTCAGCATCAGCTCCCCCATCGGCATGGCGCTGGTGGGCCAGGAGGAGGGCAACGAAGTGCGCGTCCAGATCCCCGCGGGTGTCCGGCGTTTCGAGATCCTGGAACTCAAGACCATTCACGATGTAGCCTAAGCCGTCCCCAGGAGGGGAGATGATGAAGATCGGAAGAGC
>JAMPXL010000047.1 GCA_023701165.1 Geothrix sp.
CCGAAGGGCCTGGACACCCCGTCCTGGTACCTCCTGGGCGCCCTGAACCTGGCGCACCGCGTGGCGCGCCTGGAGCAGGAAGCCAACCAGCACACCCAGAACCTGGAACAGACTCCTTCGAAGTTGCTGAACGATGTTCCGGACGAACCTTCCGCCCCCGTGCCCTTCCTCCACGAGGACGGCGACTGATTTCCCTGCGAGGCCCGTGATCATGGCCAAGCGCTTGTTCCGTAAGTCGACCTGGGAGACCTTCCCCCTGACCTGTGCGTTCCGCGCGTCGGCGCGCCTTAGCCAGGGTTTCTGGTTTCCCCCCTATTAAACTAGGGAACTCGGCAAGCCTCCACGACTGAGCGGGGATCTTCATTTCGGGTGCTGGTGGCTTCTGGATCATTTCCCAGGAGTTGCTGATGACCTTGATCGATTGGATTTTCCTGTGTCTCGCCATCGCCGCCGGCGGCGTGGCGCTGTTGATGGCCATGAAGGCCCAGAAGGCCACCCTGGAAAGCTCCCAGGCCCAGGCCAAGGCCGAGGCGGACACCAAGGTCCAGCGGGAGAAGCTGCTGGATGAGGCCAAGCGCGAGGCCCAGCGTCTCCGGGAGCGCGGAGAGCAGGAGGCCGAGGCCCTCCGCAAGGAATCCGAGCTCAAGGTGAAGGAGCAGGCCCTCCAGGCGCGCCAGGAGGCCGAGAAGCTGCTGGCCGAACGGCAGGCCAACCTGGAGAAGCAGGAGCAGCGGCTGGTGTCCAAGGAGGCGGGCCTCCAGTCCAAGGAGGAGGGACTGGACAAGAAGCTCCAGCAGGTGGAGCAGAAGACCAAGGATGTGGAGACGCTGACCGAGAAGCGCAAGGCCGAGCTGGAGAAGCTCGAGGCCCAGCAGGCCGAGGCCAGGCAGCTGGTGGAGGCCCAGGCCAAGCGGCTGGAAGAAGTCGCGGGCCTCACCCGGGAGGATGCCAAGAAGGAGCTGATCGGGCAGCTGGAGTATTCCGCGAAGATGGATGCCGCCAAGCTGGTGCGCCGCGTCGACGAGGAGGCCCAGGAAGAGGCCGCGAAGAAGGCCCGCTGGACCATCGGCGCCGCCATCCAGCGGGTGGCTTCGGATGTCGTGACCGAGCAGGCCGTGAGTTCCGTCCAGCTGCCCAGCGATGACCTCAAGGGGCGCATCATCGGCCGGGAGGGCCGCAACATCCGGGCCCTGGAGAAGGCCACCGGCTGCGACCTCATCGTGGACGACACGCCGGAGAGCATCGTGGTATCGAGCTTCGATCCCATCCGCCGCGAAGTCGCGCGCCAGGCCATCCTCAAGCTCCTGGCCGACGGCCGCATCCATCCCGCCCGCATCGAGGAGGTGGTGGAGAAGGTCAAGGTGGACATGGACCAGCACCTCAAGGAGATCGGCGAGGCCGCCTGCATCGAGCTGGGCTTCCCGGACGTCCATCCCAAGCTGCACAAGCTGGTGGGGCGCCTGAACTACCGCACTTCGTACGGCCAGAACGTGCTGGAGCACACCAAGGAGGTGGCCCGCATCGCCGAGTACATGGCGGGCGAGATGGGCGCGGATACCCGGCTCTGCCGCCGCGCGGGGCTCTTCCACGACATCGGCAAGGCCATCGACCGCGAGGTGGAGGGCACGCACATCGAGATCGGCATGCAGCTGATGCAGCGCTACGGGGAGAAGGAGGAGGTCATCCACGCCATGAGCTGCCACCACGGGGACTTCGAGCCCCGGACGGTGGAGGCCATGCTCATCACCGCCGCGGACGCCCTCAGCGCGGCGCGCCCCGGCGCCCGCCGCGAGATGCTGGAGACCTACGTCAAGCGCCTGGAGAAGCTGGAGGAGATCGCCGGCAGCTACAAGGGCGTGCAGAAGAGCTACGCCATGCAGGCGGGCCGCGAGATCCGTATCCTCGTGGACGCCGGCTCCGTGAACGACGACCAGGCCTACTGGATCGCCAAGGACGTCAGCCGCCGCATCGAATCCGAGATGCAGTACCCCGGGCAGATCAAGGTCACGGTCATGCGGGAGCTGCGCGCCGTCGAGATCGCACGCTAGGGTCCGTGTCCAGCCTGGGTGCAAGCCTGGGGCCCACCCCATTTTGAGACAGGCCCCGGGGTTCTGATACAGTCCAGGGAGGTCTAACCCCCTCCTGGTCAGGTATCACCCTTGGACATACTCCAGCCCTACCCATGCAGATCCGGCAGCTCCGGCGCGCCCGATGAATCCTGTCCGTACGCGAAACTGGCGGAGAACGCGGACCTCCAGCGCCAGCTCGCCGAAGGGCTCTACGCCCTGAGCCTCTCCCGCACCTGCCCCGAGGTCTTCCAGTCGCTCCTGGGCCGGGCTGCCGCGGTCCTGCCGGGGCTCCACTGGTTCGTGAGCCCGGCCTCCGGGCGGGAAGGCGAGGACCCGTCCGCGATCGTGGCCTGCTCGCTCACTCTGCAGGAGCGGCTTGGGCCGCTCCTGGACGGCTTCGGCCAGGCCTTCCGGGACACGGGCTTCGCCCACGATGTCATGGCCCACCAGCGGATCTGCGTCGAGGCCGGCGACGCTGCCCGGGCCTGGGTGCCTCCCGCCCCGGTTCCCGCCCTGGGGGTGCTGCTCGGCATCCCCCTCGTGTCCGAGGGCGAGGTCCTGGGAGCCCTGTTCGGCGTGTCGTTTCGGGACCAGCCTGGGGTGGAGCCCCACGAGGTGGAGCTCTCCGTGCTTCAAAGCCTGGCCCAGGTCGCGGCGCTGGCCCTGGAGCGCCTCCAGGCGGAAGCCCGCCTGGAGGAGGCCGCCCGGCTGTCCCACGATCTGGCCCAGGCCGTCCGGGACCTGGCCGTGGCCACGGACGAGGATCTGCTCATCGCCCAACTGTTCCGCTGGGCAGCGCTGCTGGCGCCCCTGCCGGAGTGGTGGTTCAACCGCTACGATCCGGCCACCCGGAGCAGCCTCACCACCCACTGGACGCCCGGGGTGGAGGCCTTCGGTTCCCCGGAGGAGATCCGCCGCCCCTATCCGGTGCGCGGAAGCGCCTCCCTGGAGCGGCTCCACTTCCACCAGACGGCCATCCATCTGCCCCGATGGGAGGACGTTCCCGACCTGCCCCGCGATGACCGGTGGCCCTTCCGCACCATGGTGGGCCTGCCCCTGGCGCATGAAGGCACCCTCGTCGGAAGCCTCAGCGGCGGTTCCCTGGGCGAGCAAGGCCACATCCGCGTGTCCGACGCGCAGTTCGACGCCCTCAAGAGCCTGGCGGAGGCCGGGGGCCTGGTGATGAACCGCCTTCAGGCCCGCCGGAGCCTCGAAGCCCAGGAGCGGCAGCTGTTTCAGGCCCAGAAGATGGAGAGCCTGGGCGTTCTGGCGGGGGGCATCGCCCACGATTTCAACAACCTCCTCATGGGCGTCCTGGGGCATGCGGGCCTCGCGCTGGAGCAGCTCAGCCCCCTGCATCCAGCCAAGCGCAACCTTGAAGCCATCCAGAAGGCCGGCCAGCGGGCGGCGGACCTGACCCGCCAGATGCTGGCGTATTCCGGCCGCGGCCAGTTCGTGGTGCGGAACCTGGACCTCACCGTCCAGGTCGAGGAGATGCTCCACCTGCTGGAAGTGAGCCTCCCCAAGACAGTGGTCCTCCACCTGGACCTGAGAAAAGGCCTGCCCACCGTGTCCGCAGACGCCTCTCAGATCCAGCAGGTGATCATGAACCTGGTGATCAATGCGGCCGAGGCCATCGGCGAGGCCTCGGGCGACATCACCATCGCCACGGGCGCGCTGCGGGTGGATGAGGCCGCCATCCAGACCATGCTCCTGGGGCAGGATGTGGCCCCTGGGACCTACGTGTGCTTTGAGGTCACCGACACGGGCTGCGGCATGGATCCAGACACCATCTCCCGCATCTTCGAACCCTTCTTCACCACGAAGTTCACCGGCCGGGGCCTGGGGCTCTCCGCCATCATGGGCATCGTCCGGGGCCACAAAGGGGCCCTGAGGGTGTACTCGGAGGTGGGTCATGGAACCACCTTCAAAATGCTGCTTCCAGCGCTGGAGGCGGCCGGCGAGGCGCCGCCCGCCCCCACGGCGGAATCGGCCTGGGCCGCCAGCGGGCTTGTCCTGGTGGTGGACGATGATGAGACGGTGCGGGCCGTGGCCCGGCAGGCCCTGGAGCGGAAGGGCTTCTGCGTGCTGGAGGCCCAGGACGGGCGGGAAGCGGTGGACCTGGTGCGCGGGCAGGGCCCGGCCATCAGCCTCGTGCTGCTGGACATGACCATGCCGCGGATGGGGGGAGAGGAGGCCTACCGCGAGATGCGCAGGCTTCATCCGGATATCCGCGTGATCCTGAGCTCTGGCTACAACGAGGTTGAAGCCATGGGCCGCTTCCGGGGCAAGGGACTTAAGGGCTTAATCCAGAAGCCCTACGGCCCCCGGGAGCTGTTGGCTACGATTCAGGGGGCGCTGGAGGCCTGAGCCATGCGGACCGTCATCCTGCTCGTTCTTAGCAATGTTTTCATGACCTTCGCCTGGTACGGCCACCTGAAGCACCATCGCGACTCCCCACTCTGGATCGCGATCCTGGCCAGCTGGGGCATCGCGTTCTTCGAATACTGCCTCATGGTCCCCGCGAACCGCATCGGCTACGGGCGGTTCACGCTGCCCCAGCTGAAGGTGATCCAGGAGGTGGTGACCCTGCTGGTCTTCGCGGTGTTCACCGTGGCCTGGATGCGGGAGCGCCTGCACCTCAACCACCTGTGGGCAGGGCTCTGCCTGGTGGGGGCGGTGTTCTTCACGTTCCGGAAGTAGGCCGGCTCAGGGCTGCATGTGGATGATGCCGCGCCGCAGGGCCACCATGGCGGCCTCGGTGCGGTCCTTCACCTGGAGCTTGCGGAGCAGGTTGTTCACGTGGATCTTCACCGTGGGCTCCGCCAGGCCCAGCTCGTCGGCGATCTCGCGGTTGCGCTGGCCCTCGGCCAGGAGCCGCAGCACGTCCAGCTCGCGGGGCGTGAGGCGCTCGGATTCCATGGCCTCCACCAGCCGCGCCGCGGCGGCGGGCGGCAGGTAGCGGTTCCCCGCGGCGACGGCCCGGACGGCTTCGATGAGCGTGGCCCGCCGCATGCTCTTCAGCAGGTAGCCCCGGGCTCCGGCCTCCAGGGCCCGCTGGATGTCCGCATCGCCATCGAAGGTCGTCAGCACCAGCACCCGGGCGTCCGGATCCTCCCGGCGGATGGCGGCGATGGCCGCGACGCCGGGCTGCCCCGGCAGTTGAAGGTCCATGATGGTGACCGTGGGCCGCAGGGTCCGCCAGGCGGTGACGGCTTCCAGGCCGTCGCCCGCTTCGCCGACCACTTCGATGTCGGGCTCGCTCTGGTGGAGGATGGCGACGAGGCCATCCCGCACCACGGGGTGGTCGTCCACGATGAGCAGCCGGATGGGAGCCGATGGGACCGTGGTCATGGGCGCCACCTCCTTTGGGGCAGGGTGATGGTGATGCGGGTTCCGAGGCCCGGACCGCTGTCGATGTCGATGTGGCCCCGGAGCTGCCGCAGGGTCTCACGAATGCTGCGGAGGCCGTAGCCCGAGGCCCCCTTGGAGGGGTCGAATCCCTGGCCATCGTCCTCGATCCGCAGCCGCACCTGGCGGCTTCCGTGCTGGACCGTCACCCGGACCCAGCGGGCCTTGCCGTGGCGGAGGGCATTGGTGAGGGCCTCCTGGGCCATGCGCAGCAGCTCCTCTTCCGCCCGGGGCCCCAGGGGTCTGGGCGTGCCCGACTGGGCCAGCTCCACCTGGATGCCTGTGCCCGCCAGCAGGCGATCCGACAGGATGCGGAGGGAGCCCAGCAGGTCGGCGCCCTCCGGTTTGCGGGGACTGAGGGCCATGACGGACCGCCGGGCCTCCTGGAGGCTGGCGGCGGCCAGCTCGCGGGCGTGGCCGAGCCGCGTCAGCACGGGCTCGGGATCCCCTTCCATGCGGCACAGCCGGGCTTCAGCGGCCTCCAGCTGGAGCAGCACGCCCGTGAAGCCCTGGGCCAGGTGATCGTGGATCTCCCGGGCCATGCGGTTGCGCTCGTCGAGCACCGCCGAGCGGGCCTCCAGCTGCTGAAGGCGGAGGCGCAGCAACCACCAGCCGAAGAGCCCTGCGGCGGCGGCGCACAGGGCCCAGAACTGGGGGCGCTGGTGGAAGAAGGGGCGGACGGTGATGGGTAGGGACAGCTCCTGCGGCGGGCGGTCCTCCCCAGGCCGCCAGGCCTGGAGCACGAAGCGGCGGGCGCCAGGCGGCAGGCTGGAATACACCGCGAAGCGCCGGTCCCCCACCTCATTCCAGCCGGGATCGATACCTTCCAGGCGGTACCGGAACCGCACTTTCCCGGCGTCCGTGAGGCTGATGGCCGTGTAGTGGATCTCCAGCCGGTGGCTGCCCGGCGGCAGCGTCAAGGCACCCTGGGTGGGAAGGGCGGACTCGTCGTTCAGCACCTTGGCCAGCTGCAGGCGCAAGGGCGGCGGGGGCGGCGGCTGGGCCCGGGGGTCCAGGCGGGCCAGGCCCCGGCTCGTGGGTATCCAGAGGTCCCCTTCGCGAGTGAGCCAGGCGGCCGGTTGGGCCCCCCGGTGGGTCTCCCGGGCCGGGAGGCCGTCCGAATGATCGAAGGAGGCCAGGGGGGCGGGACCAGAGGACGGGAGCCCTTGCAGCAAGGCGGACCGGGGCACACGATGCACGCCCTGGCTGGTGCTGAACCAAAGCTGCTGATCCGCGCCCTCCAGAATGGCGTGGATGCCCATGCCCAGAAGTCCCTGGGGGCTGGAGAACCCCTGGAAACGGCCCTTTCGGAAGAGGCGCAGGCCATCGGCGGTGCCGATCCAGAGGCTCCCCGCGGCGTCCAGGTGGAGGGCCTGGGCGCCGGCGGATCCCAATCCCTGGGCAGAACCCAGCCAGCGCAGCCCGCCGGCCTCGAGGATGCCGAGACCCGGCGAGG
>JAMPXL010000048.1 GCA_023701165.1 Geothrix sp.
CACTACGCCACGGACCCGGACTACCTGGATTCGCTGGAACGGCCCCTGCGCGCCGCCCTGGCGGAGCTGCCGGACGCCACGGTGATCTTCAGCGCCCACAGCCTGCCGGTGCGCCAGATCGAGGCGGGGGATCCCTACGAGAAGGAGATCCACGCCACGCGGGATGCGCTCATGGCCCGCATCGGCGCCATCCCCGGCGGGTACCGCCTGGCCTACCAGAGCCGCACGGGCCCCGTGCGCTGGCTGGAGCCGCCCCTGAAGTCCGTGCTGGAGTCCATGGGCGGCAAGGATGTGATCGTCGTGCCCATGAGCTTCGTCAGCGAGCACATCGAGACCCTGCACGAGCTGGATATCGAGTACCGCCACGTGGCCGGCCAGGCGGGCATCCGCACCTACCACCGCGTGGCCGCCCCGGGCACCGATCCGGCCTACATCCGCTGCCTCACCCGGCGCATCCTGGAGATCCTCCCATGAGCACCCTGATCCTTGGCGGGGGCGTGACCGGCCTCGCGGCCGCCTGGCGCCTCCAGCAGCGCGGCGAAGCCGTGGAAGTGTGGGAGGCCGGCGCGTCCGTGGGCGGCTGGATGAAGACCCTGCCCTGGGACGGCGGCCACTTCGAGACCGGACCCCAGGGCGTGCTGTGGCAGAAGGGTACGGCGGTAGACCGGCTCTTCAGCGCCATCGACCTGCCCTTCAAGTCCCCCGGCACCGGCGCCCGCTGGGTGGGGAAGGGCGGGCGGCTCATCCCCGTGCCCGCCTCGCCCGTGGGCCTCATGACCTCGCCCCTGATGCCCCTGGGCGCCAAGCTCCGGATGATGCTGGAGCCCTTCCAGCCGGTGCGCCCCGCCGAGCCGGAAGAGGGCCTGTCCGCCTTCATCACCCGGCGCCTGGGCAAGGGCGTGGCCACGGAGCTGCTGCCCTCCATGATCGCGGGCGTCCTCGCCGCCCCGGCGGAGATCCTCTCCGTGGACGCCATCCCCAAGCTGCGCCAGTGGGAGGCCACGGGCAGCCTGGTGAACGGCATCCGCAAGGGCGGCGTGAGCCACATGGTGGTGCCCGAGGGCGGCATGGGGCAGCTGCCCATCCGCCTGGCCTCGAAGCTGTCCGCGGTGCGGACCGGGCTGCGCGCCGAGCGTTTGGAAGCCCTGCCCGGCGGCCGCTGGCGCGTGAGCGGCGGTGGCGAGGCGCGCGAGATCGACCGCGTGGTGCTCGCGCTGCCTGCCTTCGAGGCGGCGGCCCTGCTGGGGCCCGTGGCCTCCCAGAGCGCCCAGGCCCTGGCGGCCATCCCCTACACTTCGGTGGATCTCTGGCACAGCCGTCATGCGCCCCTGCCGGCCCTGAAGGACAGCTTCGGCTTCCTCATCCACCCACCGGAAGGGAAGGGCTACCTGGGCTCCCTGGTGCCCTCCTGGATGGATCCCCAGAGCGCGCCCGAGGGCTTCATGCAGCTTCGCAGCTTCATTGGCGGCGCCTTCGGCAAGCCTGCGGACCTGGATGCCTGGGAGGGGATCTATGCCCGTCTGAAGCACTGGATCCCCGCCCTGGGCGAACCGTCGGCCATGCGCCACGAGCGAGCCGAACGCGCCATCCCGCGCCCGGAACTGGGCCACCGCGCCCGGGTGACGGCGGCCGTGGAGGGACTGCCCGCCGGGGTGGACTGGCTGAGCAATGCCCGCTTCGGGCCCGGCGTGCGCGACATCCTGGAGGGGCTGGAGGCCTGGACCGGCTGACGGATCCCCGTGACGGGTCGCAAGGCCGCTTGTTTCCGGGAGGAAGGATGCGACTCGCCTGTTCTTCTGAGGATTCTTCCCTTCGTGACATCCCGCCGGATCCGGCGCAGAATGGGGCGCCCATCCCTCCAAGGAGTCCCCATGCGCCTCAATCAGATGCTCCCCGTCCTCGTCCTCCTGGCCGCCGGTTTTGCGGCCCACGCCCAGGACGCCAAGCCCTCCGCCGAGGTCAAGGTGGGCACGGGCGTCGAGAAGATGGAAATCCAGGGCGAATCCGCCGCCTTCAAAGTCGCAGCCGGCACGAAGATCTATGCCTGGGCCAAGGTGGCTGGCGCCGCTGAAAGCACCGTCACAGTGGTGTTCAGCATGGGCGAGCGGACTTCGAAGATGGAGTTGAAGGTGCCCCGCTCCCCCTATCGCACCAACGCCTACCGCACCTTCCGGGCGGGCGATGCCGGCAGCTGGACCGTGAAGGTCCTGTCGGCGGACGGCGCCGAACTGGGCAAGGCCGACTTCACGGTCGAAATCCAGTAGGGGCGAGCCCAGGGGGGCCGCACCTGGTGGTTTTCGGGCGCTTGCCGGTGCTCCCCTTGACTTGACGAATAAAAAGCGAAATATTGAGGCATGACGCCCCTGCCCCTGCCCACAGATCCGCCGCCCCTCTTCCAGGATCTGCTGGTGGAGCCCGAAGAGGCGCGATCCATCCTGCGGCCCCAGAAGGACGAGCGCTACGGCTTCGGGTTCGCCCTGAGCCCCTACCGCGGCTGCGGCCACGGCTGCCGCTACTGCTACGTCCGCGAGTACCCGAACGCGCTGCACAAACCCGAGGACTGGGGCGGCTGGGTGGCCCCCAAGCTGAATGCCCCGGAGCTGCTCTGGTCCCAGCGGCACCGCCTCCACGGTCAGCGGGTCTTCATGGCCTCGGCCACGGATCCCTACCAGCCCCTGGAACGGCAGTACCGGCTGAGCCGCCGGTGCCTGGAGGTGCTGCTGCTCTGCCCCACCACCGAGGTGATCGTCCACACCCGCTCGCCCATGGTGCTCCAGGATCTGGATCTGCTGAAGGCCTTCGGGCCGCGGCTTAGCGTCGGCTTATCCATCCCCACGGACGATGACACCGTGCGCCAGGCCGTGGAACCCCATGCCCCGGCCATTCCCAGCCGCTGGGCGGCGGCGGAGCGCCTTGCGGCCGCGGGCATCGCCGTGACCGTGGGCGTGGCGCCCCTGCTGGCGGTGCACAACCCCCAGGCCTTCGCCCGCCGGGCCCGGGCCAGCGGCGCATCGAATGCCTGGGTGGGCGGTCTCCGCCTGCTGAAGCAGGATCCCTTCTACAAGGTGCTGGCAGACCACGGTTGGCTGAAGGTGCTGGACCCCGCCTATGTCGAAGGCATCCGCCTGGCCTTCCGGGAAGTGTTCCCGGCCCGGCGCCGGGTCCGGGAGCGGCCCGAAGAGCCGGAGCCGCCCCCGCCGCCTCCCATCCGCCAGCCGGGCCTGTTCGATCGCGTGAGCTGAAGATGCCGGCGCCCACTTGTGGGAGACTGGATCTCCCATGAGCACCCTCGCCCTCAAATACCGCCCCCGCCTGCTCTCCGATCTCGTGGGGCAGGAGGGCAGCGTGAAGGCCCTGGCCAATGCGCTGAAGCGGGCCAAGGAAAGCGGCCGCATCCACCAGGCCTACCTCTTCGCCGGCGTGCGCGGCACGGGCAAGACCAGCACGGCGCGCATCCTGGCCCGGGCCCTGAACTGCGCGGAGGGTCCCACGGCCATACCCTGCGGCGTGTGCGATCCCTGCCGGGCCGCGGAGCAGCCGGACAGCAGCCTGGACATCGTCGAGATCGACGCCGCCAGCCGCGCTTCCGTGGCGGATGCCCGGGCCCTGCGGGAGCAGGTGCAGACGCGCCCCGCCTTCTGCCGCTACCGCGTCTACATCATCGACGAAGTGCACATGCTCAGCACGGAGGCTTTCAACGCCTTGCTGAAGGTCATCGAAGAGCCCCCTCCCCACGCCATCTTCGTGCTGGCCACGACAGAACTGCAGGACGTGCCGGACACCATCAAGAGCCGTGTGCAGATCTTCCCGTTCCGGCTCATCCCGGTGGGCCTCATCGAAGGCCGCCTTCGCCACGTCTGCGAGCAGGAGGGCGTGGGCGCCGAGGGCGGCAGCCTGCGCCTGGTGGCCGAGGCCGGGCAGGGCTCCATGCGGGACGCGCTCACCATCCTGGACCGGGTGATCGCCGCGGGTGACGGGGTGGTGCAGGAGGAGGCCGTCCGCGAGCAGCTGGGCATCGTGAGCGCCCACCTGGTGCAGGGGGTGATGTCCGCCCTGGCCATCGGCGATACGGCGGCCCTGGTGGAGGCCTGCCGCGAACTGGCCGAGCAGGGCGCCGACTGGGCCACCTTCTGGCGGGAGCTGGTGCTGGCCTTCCGGGACCGCCTGGAGCAGGAGGCCCGCGCGGCCCGCGGGCCCCAGGACCTCCTGCGCTGGGCCCGCATGCTCCAGCTGCTGCTGAGCCGGGAGCGGGACCTGCGGGACAGCAGCCTGCCCCGGGTGGTGGTGGAGCTGGCCCTGATCACCGCAGCTCAGCTGCCCCACCTGGCCCCCCTGGATGCCCTGGTTTCAGGCGCTGCCGCCCGGCCGCCTTCAGGCCCGCCCGCCGGTCCGCCGCCGGTCCCTTTCCGGGCTCCCCAGGCCGCGCCGGCGCCTGAGGGGCCTCGCAGGCCCGCGCCGGCCCCTTCGCCCACCCAGGCTCCGGTCCGGGGCCAGGCGCCGCCTGCGGCGAATGCTTCCACCCCACCCCAGCTCCGTCTGGCCTGCAGTGAAGTCCTTCGGGGGGTGCCGGGTCTCCGCGTCCTGGGCACCGCGCCCCAGATGGCCACGGACCTGCGCTGGGAGGCACCGGTCCTGCGTTTCCGCTTCCCCGCCAATGTGCGGCAGACCCTCCAGGACCTGGAGCGCGAAAAGGCCAATCCCCACGTGCTGGCGGCTCTGGCGACTGTGCTGCCGGGCCTGAAGGAACTGGATGTCCGCTTCGAGGACGGCCCGGCGCCGGCCGAATCTGACCGCCCCGAGGACCGTCTGCGGCGCGAACCCGCCTTCCAGGAGCTGCTCCGCCTCAGCGGCGGCGAAGTGCTGGAGATCCGGCACGAGGGCTGATCAGCCGCCGGACACCGGCGGCATGAGGGCCACCTCGTCTCCGTCAGCCAGCGGGGTGGCGCGGTCGGCGAAGCTCTGGTTCACGGCCAGCAGCGCATCCTTGGGCAGGTCTGCGAAACGGGGATCCGCCAGCAGGCCGCCGAGGGTGGCTGCCGCGGGCAGGTCCAATTCGCTGAAGCCCAGCAGGGCGCGGTAGCGGGCGAAGCACTTCACCGTGATCATGCACATCTCCACTGGCCAGCCTACAGCCTACTTGGGGCTCCAGGTATGGCGGATCTCCCCCGAGGGGTTGAGGCCGGCGCTGCCGCCCTTGCTGGCGCCCAGCTGGAGGATGAGGCCGCCGAAGCGCCACTCCACCTGGCCGGAGGTGATGCTCAGCTCGCCGCTCTTCTTGTGGGACACCACGAAGGCGCTGCGCTGCCCCAGGAGGCTGACGCTCTTGCCCAGGGTGACCTCAGTCTCCGTGGTGCCCAGGCTGGTGGTGCGCACGGCCACGTTCACGCGATCCAGGCCCAGGGTGCGGCGCAGCTGCTCCTGGAAGGGCGCGAAGGCCAGGGTGGAGATGAGGCCCGACCCCGCGCTGGCCAGGCCGGAGGTGATGGCGCCCTGGGTGGCGCCGGAGGAGGCGCCCGCGGTGCCCACGCTGGCCACGTTCCCGGGGTTGATGAGGATGGCCACGATCTCATCCTGGCGCAGGCTGGGCGTGGATGTGGGCACGATGGACAGGTTGCTCAGCGTGCCGCGGATGTCCAGGTTCACCGTGTAGCCGGGAATGGAGCTGACGCTGCCCTGGAGGTTGATGCGGGGGTCCAGGGGCCGGAGTTCCGAAAAGTCCAGCGACCCCTGGTTCACCACCCTGTCGCCCGCCGGGAAGATGTTGGTGACGCGGCCGCCGGGCTGGACGAGCATGGTGCCCTTGGGCACGGGATGGGCGAGGGTGCCCAGTACCTGGAAGGGCCCGTCGGGCCGGCCCTCCAGCTTCAGCAGGTTGGTGTCGAAGCTCCAGGGGCTGCGGAGGTCCAGGTCCAGGTCCAGGTGGATGCGGTCCAGGGGATCGTCCAGATCCAGGCCCGTGAGGCCGCCGCTGTCGTTGAGGGCGCTGCGGAGGATGAGGTCGGCCAGCTTCACCTCGCTCTGATAGCTCAGGCGGTCGGCCCGGAGGCGGCCCCGGAGCAGACCGCCGTCCTGGTCTCCTTCCAGGGTGGCCCGCAAGGTGCCCTGGAGATCCAACCCGTCCGGCACATCGCGGAGCTGGAAATTGGCCAGGGAGGCCTTCAGTGCGTAGGTATCCAGGCCTCCCAGCCGCCAGGTGAGGCCGCCGGATACCTGGAGGTCGCCGTGGGCGAGGGTGCCCCGGAGGGGCCTGTCGGCGGGCAGGGAGATGCCGCGGTCCTTGAAGACGACTTGGGCCTGGAGGTCCTCGACGCCCTGGTAGCCCCGCAGGTTCAGCTGCCCCTTCTCGAGGGAGAGCCACCCATCCAGCAGGGGCTCTGGATAGGTCCCGTGGGCCATCACATTGAAGCGGCTCGTCCCCTGGATCCTGACCTCGGAAAGGAGGTTGTATTCGTCCACCTCCAGCACGCGGTCGAAGATGGTCTTGAGGTGGGCCAGGTTCGCGGTTCCCTCGGCATGGAGCCCCAGGGGCGCCGAGGCTGAAAAGGGCAGGGTGCCGGAAAGGCGCAGTCGGGCCGCCTGGGCGGCGGCGGCGGTCGCGGGTTCCCGGGCGCCGCCCTCCAGGGTGATGTCCACCTCGGCGCCGCTGGCAGAGCCCCGGAGTGCGGAAGGCTGGGCCTGGTGCAGCTCGAAGGCGTTGAACTGGGCCGCCAGGCGGTTCAGGGAACCGGTCCAGTGGAGCCCCCCGCTGCTCCAGCGGCCCTGGGCGGAGGCCTCCAGGGCCAGGTCCTCCAGCAGGTCCTCCGTCAGGCTGCGGGCCAGGCTTTCGGTGTGGGCGCTGTCCGGGGAAATGGTCAGTGAAAGCTGGCCCGCCAGATCGGGTCCATCCTGCTGGACGCGGGCCTCGATCAGGGGCCGGGCCATGCCTTCGA
>JAMPXL010000049.1 GCA_023701165.1 Geothrix sp.
GAGCCATCACCGCACGCTGCCAAGCGCCTTCATCGGCGACACTGAAGGGTGACGCCAGCGCGTCGCGCAGCCAGGTCTGACTGATCCGCAGGTGCTCCGCGGCGGCCCGGCAGGCGGGGCATTCCGCGAGGTGGCCTTCGACCGCGGCGAGGTCCGCGGCGCTCAGGTCGCCTTCCACCCAGAAGGGAAGCTGGTCGAGGACATGGATCGTCATGGGCGCCCTCCATGGGCGGGTTTCAGCAGGCGGGCGCAGAAGGCCTGGACCTTGGCCCGGGCCGAGGCGGCCTGGGAGCGGACGGTGACGGGACGGACCCCCAGGACGCGGGCCGCCTCTTCCGTGGAGAGGCCCTCCAGGTCGCGCAGCACGAGCGCCGCGCGTTCGGCCGGGGGAAGCGCGGCCACGGCCTGTCGCATCAAGCTGCGGCGCTGGTGGAGCAGGACGGCTTCCTCGGCGCCCATGGGCGCGGCATCCCCTTCGAGGGCTTCCAGGGACTCCGCCGGCGCGGGCGCGGGGCCCCGCTTCCGGCCAAGGTCGCAGCAGACGTTCACAGCGATGCGGATCAGCCAGGCTTCGAAGGGTTCGCCCAGGCGAAAAGAGTCCAACGAACGGAACACGCGGAGGTAGGTCTCCTGGGCCGCGTCCTCGGCCAGGTGCCGGTCCCCGAGCATCCGCCAGGCCAGGGCCAGGATCCGGCCCTCGGTGCGGGCCATCAGGTCCCCGAAGGCCTCGACCTCACCGGAGCGGATGCGCCGTGCCAGCTGCTCCAGTGGTCCCTCCGCCGGGGCCTCCGGAAAGGGGGAGAGTCCCTCTTCCATCAGCACGGCCTCGATCCCAGGAACCACGTCACGCTTCCTCCCTCACCTATCCATACCGGGGGCGCGGGGAAAGTGTTGATTCGAAAATCGGAAAAGAGAACGGAATTAGGAAGGCGGAGGGAAGTGGAGATGCGGAGGTTTGGTGGTGATGATGTCCCAGACGATCTGGTCGTCCACCCCGAAGTAGGCGTGGGCCAGGAAGTCGCGGAAGCCCGCGATGTTCTTCCAGGCCACCTCCGGATGAAGGGCGGTCAGGGCCCCAGGCAGGTGCTTGACGGCTTCGCCCAGGATCTCTAGGTTGCGCAGCGTGGCGTCCTGGGCCCGCCAGTCCTCACGGAACTGGGTGGGATCCATGCCCGCCGTGAGCAGGCGCACCCGGCGGATGGCCTCAAGGATGTCCTCGAGATAGAGCCTGGGCTCACGCGACATCACGGAGGTCTTTCTTCACCAGGGCCAGCAGGGACGGCCGCAGGCTTCGCGGCGTGGCCAGATCCACCCGGACACCGAGGAGGTGTTCCAGTTCCTCTTTCAGGCCCATGAATCCGTCCAGGGTGGCCGGGCCTTCAAACTCCACCAGAATGTCCACATCTGAATCCGGGCCTGCCGTACCCCGGGCCACACTGCCGAAGACGCCCAGGTGCGCCAGGGCAAACCGCTGCCGCAGACCCGGGAAGGCCTCGCGCAGTCGCTGGAGGGTGGATTCCGGGTTCATGTCCTGCTCCGGCGTGGAGTATAAGGTACGCGAACGCGGGTGGGAAAGCCTTACCCCTCTGTCCGGGACCGCCGAAGCCGATTCCGGGCAGAGAAGAAAGGATGGGGTGGGGTCAGCCTAAGCCTCGCCCTTGGCCCGGCGGCTGTAGGCGACGACGTAGAGGCAGAGGGCGATGAGGGCTCCGATGCCGAGCCACTCGCCCAGGGCCCCTTCGGCCTGGTGGGCGGTGAGGAGGGGGAAGCCCTCGGTCCACTTGAGCTTCACGAAGCTGGCCACCACGCCCATGATGGCGCCGCCGGCCATGAGGCCGCTGGCGATGAGCACGCCGCGGTTCTCGCGGGCCTTGGCGTCGGCCTCGCTGGTGCCGGCCTTGGGCCGGTTCACCCAGTGGGCCAGGAGGCCGCCCAGGAAGAGGGGGGTATTGAGCTCGATGGGGAGATACATGCCGAGCGCGAAGCCGAGCGCGGGCAGTTCCACCATGCGCAGCACAATGGAGAGCATCACCCCGAGGCCGAAGGCGTACCAGCGCAGGGGCATGGACACGGTGCCGAAGATGCCTTCGAGGATGGCCTTCATGGCGCTGGCCTGGGGGGCGGGGATGGAGCTGCCCAGGGCCATGCTGCCGTCCAGGTTCACCTGCTTGGCCATGAGCCACATGGCGATGCCCGTGAAGAGGGCGGCCACGAAGGTGCCGGCGAACTTCCAGGCGATCTGCCGGGCGGGCGTGGCGCCGATCCAGTGGCCGATCTTGAGGTCCGTGCTGAAGGCGCCGGAGGCGGCCAGGGCGGTGCACACGATGCCGCCCACCATCATGGTGAGGAACATGCCGTAGCCGCCGGTGAAGTTGAGCTTCAGCAGCAGGCCGCCGGTGATGAGCAGGGTCAGCATGGTCATGCCGCTGATGGGGTTGGTGCCGATGGTGGCGATGGCGCGGGCCGCCACCGGGGCGAAGAAGAAGGAGATGACCATCACCACGAGGGTGGCCGTGAGGGCGGGCATCAGAGCCTGCTTGATGCCGAGGCCGAAGCTGAGGAAGGCCATGGTGCCCACCATGGCGGTGACCAGGCCCACGGCGATCATGGAGCCCGCCAGGCTGCGCTCCGTGCGGACGGCCTTGGGGGACTCGGCGGCCGCGTCCCGGTTCATCAGGGCCTTCATGTTGCTGATGATGCTGCGGATCATGTTGGGCATGGACGCGGCCACGCCCATGATGCCCGCGCCCGCGATGGCGCCCACGCCCACGATGCGGATGTAGGAGAAGAAGACCTGCTCGGGCGTCATGTCGGCGATGAGCTTGGTGCCCGGGGCCACGATCAGGGGCACGTACTGGCCGATGGCGTGGAAGAGGGGCACCAGCACGAACATGCTGAAGAAGGAACCGGCGGCGATGACGGCGGAGTACTTCAGGCCGATGATGTAGCCGATGCCCAGCGTGGCCGCGCTGTTCAGGAAGTTGAAGGACATGAACTTGTCGCGCAGGGCCCGGCCCACCCAGACGTGCTCCAGGCGCAGGTACTCGCCCATGCCGCGGAAGATCGAGGTGATGCCGTCGTAGGCGGCGCCGATGCCCGCGGCCACGGCCAGTTCCTTGGCCTGGTTGCCGGCCTTCTCGCCCGTCACCAGGATCTCGGCGGTGGCGGTGGCTTCGGGCCAGGGGAAGATGCCGTGGTTCTCGACCATGAAGTGGTGGCGCAGGGGCACCAGGAACAGGATGCCGATGCAGCCGCCCAGGAAGCTCACCAGCACCACCTGCCAGAGCGTGGGCGTGGGCACGCCGCTGCCGGGGGTCTGGGCCAGGATGTAGAGGGCGGGGATGGTGAAGGCCGCGCCGCTCACCACATGGCTGCTGTTGGCGCCGATGGACTGGACGATGACGTTTTCCAGGATGGTGTTCTTGCGGGGGAAGAAGCGGCTGAGGCCCACGGCCAGGATGGCGATGGGGATGGCGGCCTCGATGCCCTGGCCCAGCTTCAGGGCCAGGTAGGCGGCGGCCATGCTGAAGATGGCGCAGAAGATGAGGCCCATGGTGATGGCGCGCGGCGTGGTTTCCGGCACCCCGTCCTGGGGCACCAGGGGGATGTAGCTCTCACCGGGCGCCAGCGGCCGCCGCGCGTTCGCGGGCAGCCCCTTGATCTCCTGGGGTTCGGAATCGTGGGACATCAGGCGCTCCTAAAAACTGAGGACAACGGATCACCACCAAGGCACCAAGACACCAAGAATTGCCAGGGAATGATCTTTTGTTTTTCTTGGTGCCTTGGTGTCTTGGTGGTGAGAAATCAGGAAGGATAGGACTCGAGGACGGACGCCACCACGCGGCGCGAGAGGCCGTGGTAGCCGGGGCTGGCGGCGGCGAAGATCTCGCGGGCCAGGGCCCGGGTGCGGGAGGCGCCGCCGAGGGCGCCGTAGAGGGGCCGCAGGTACTTCATGCGGCCCACCCGCATCAGCACCTCGCGGATGCGCTGGAAGGCGGGCTCGTAATCGGCCGCGGCGGCCAGGGTGAGCCACTCCACCAGGATCTCGTGGTTGCCGCGGCCCATGAGCTGGAAGTGTCCGTCCAGCCAGGCGCAGTCGGCCTGAGTGAGCTGGCGCGGCAGCTTCTGGAGGTAGACCTGCAATTCGGCGGGCTTCCAGGTGGCCATCTGGTGGGCGCTGGGCCGTCCGCCCTCCGCCCAGCTTTCAGCCAGCACGGTGAGGGTGTCCAGCTGCACGCTGCGGAACTCCGGGGCGCTGGCGGGGATGCCGGGCTGGTCCAGGTAGGCGGCGGCGTCCACGGCCTCCAGGGCGCCCGGCAGCTTGGTCTCCACGAAGGCGCAGAACTGCTCGGTGGTGATGGAGGTGAAGCGGAAGGCATCCATGTAGTCCCGGATGAACCGGAGGAACCGCTCTTCGCCCACTTCGCGCTCCAGGGCCGCCACCAGCCGGGCGCCCTTCTCGTAGGGGATGCTGGAGAAGGCGTCGTCGGGATCGATGCCCGCCAGGTGCATGCGCAGGACGGTGAGGTGGGGTTCCCCCTTGAAGCGCGCCAGGCTGTCCTCCAGGGCCTTCTGGCCCATGGCCCAGCCCAGGGCCGCGGCGTCATCGCCGTGGAGGATGCGGAGGATGCGCCGCTCGGCCCACACGGTGAAGCCCTCGTTCAGCCAGAAGTGCTCCATGCTGGCGTTGGTGACCAGGTTGCCGGTCCAGCTGTGGGCCAGTTCGTGGGCCACCACGTCCACCAGGCTGCGGTCCCCAGCCAGCAGGGTGGGCGTGAGGAAGGTCATGCGCGGGTTCTCCATCCCGCCGTAGGGGAAGGAGGGCGGCAGCACCAGCATGTCGTAGCGGTCCCAGGGGTAGGGCCCGAACAGGCCCTCGGCCTTCACGATCATGTCCTCCACGCCGGCGAATTCCCAGGCGGCGGATGCGACGGTTTCCGGCTCGGCCCAGACCCGCGCCCGGGGGCTCAGGTCGCGGGCTTCCAGGCGGCCCACGGCCAGGGCCAGCAGATACGTGGGGATGGGCTGGGGCATGGTGAAGCGGAAGGTGTGGCGGCCATCGGCCGTGGCCTCGTCCCCGGCGGGGCCCGCGGACATCACGGCGGTGAGGCCCCCGGGCACGGTCACTTCCGCCTGGTAGGCGATGCGGGCGATGGGCGTGTCCTGGCAGGGCACCATGGTGCGGGCGTGGATCTGCTGACACTGGCTGAAAAGGTAGGGGGCCACCTTGCCCTCGGTCTGCTCCGCGTCCAGCCACTGGAGGGCCATGGCGTCCGCGCCGGTCCGGTAGGTGACAGCCACCTCCAGCGTGCCTGCGGGCACCTGCAGCCGCAGCCGCTGCCCCAGGACGGGGTCGGCCTCCCCCAGCTCCCAGGGGATGGGGCCGTGGCCCGGCACCTGCACGGTGCGGATCTCCAGACCCTTGGTATCCAGGTCCAGGGTGCCGGAAACGGCGCTGCCGAATTCCAGCACCACCTCGCCATCGATCCGCTTGGCGGCGAAATCCACCCCCAGCTTCAGGCGCAGGCGGCGGGCCTTGGGCTGGGCAGCATCGTAGTAGGAATGCGGATCCGGGTGGCGCATGAAGACCTCGGGGAACCCGCCATCATCCCACAGGCCCCGGAACGGCAGGCATCACAACTGGGAAGGCCCCGCATGGCGGGGCCTTCCATCTGAAAACCGCAGGTTTTCAGCCCAGGACTATTCCTCGTCCAGGGCGAGCCCCTCGACCTTCTTCACCTTGATGACGTCGCCGTGATCCTTGACGATGCAGCGCAGCCAGTCCTCGGGGGCCTTGGGGTGCGTGACTTCGCCCCGCTCGTTGCGCACGTTGCCGTCCAGGTACTTCCAGATGAGGAACTCACCCAGCTTCTTCCAGCGGCCCATGAGCTGCTCGGTCTCCTTCGCGGCGACCTGGGTGAGGTAGTCCCGGGCGGCGCCGGGGTTCTGCTTGTAGAGCTCCAGGGCGGTGCGGTCCACCTCTGCCTGGTCGGCGGCGTAGCGGCCCTCGAACTCGCGCTGCACCTTCTGGACGTCCACGATCATGTCGCTCCAGCGGGTGTAGGTGTAGTTCGTCACGAAGTTGAAGGTCCAGAAGGCGCTGTCCCAGCTGAATTCGCTGAAGTTCCCGGTGCCGATGGCGAAGGCCTTGGGCGGCTCCTTGATGCCGCAGGAGATGGGCACGTAGACCGTGGTGTAGGTGTCATCCACGCCGAACCAGAGCACGCCGCCCACGGGATCGGGCAGCCAGGAGCGGCTCTGGCTCACGAAGGAGAAGCCGGTCTGCTGGGTGCTGATGGCGCGTTCGTGGATGTAGGCCTGGCCGTCCACCTGGAAGCCCATGGGCCGCCAGCGGTAGGGCAGCTTGTAGGGGCCGGCGCCCACATCCTTGGTCATGTCGAATTCAGTGCCCTGGTAGTGGTCGCGCATGAGCTCCATGGCGTCGCGCACGTCCAGCTTCTGGTCGGGCTTGACGAAGAGCGGCATGGGCCTGGCGCCCTTCTCGGCCTTCACGAAGTCCATGGGGATCTTCTGGCTCTTGGCGGCGCGGTTGAAGATGCTCCACACCCGGGCCTCGCAGCCGCGCAGGGCGCCGAAGCTCAGCGGCGCATAGGTGTCGGCGAAGCTGAAGGCCTTGTCTTCGCCCTTGAACCAGCCCTTTTCGCGGGCGAAGGAGATGACGTCCTTGCTGTAGAGGGCGGTCTTGGGGTCGTTCAGGGGGAACTGGCGGATGCGGGCCTGGTTGGCGTGGGCGCTGATGGTGCCGTCCGGCAGCTTGTAGGCCACCCAGACGGCGCCCTTCTGGCCCTGGCCCTTGCCGATCATCTCGAGGATCCAGACCTCGTTGGGATCGGCGATGGAGAAGCTCTCGCCGCTGCTGGCGTAGCCGAACTCGTCCACCAGCTTCGTCATCACC
>JAMPXL010000050.1 GCA_023701165.1 Geothrix sp.
CCGGGGGCTCCCGGCAAAAGGCCCCGGATCCGGCGGGATGGGTACCATGGGGACATGAGCCTGCGGAACCTGCCCCCCTCGGAACGCCTGACCGCCACCCTGGCCATCCTGGCCCTGGCGGCCTTCCTGGGCGGCGGGCTCGCCTTCGTCGCCGGCCAGGAACGGGCCGCCCGGGCCGCCGCCCCCCCGCCGCCCGCCCAGTCGCGGCTGGTGGCGGTGCTGGAGGGGGTCATGGCTCCCAATGTGAGCGCAGGGGAGGTGGCCGTCTTCCGGACCTGGATCCAAGGCGGCGCCACCCGGGAGGCGTACGCGCCCGTGGAGGCCGTCGTATCCAACAACTGCGCTTCCTGCCACAGCCCCGGCGGCCAGTTCCCCCGGCTCACCACCTTCGAGGACCTGCGCCCCCTGGCCCTGGAGGCCGCAGGCGGCAGCCTCTACGCCATGCTCGGGGCCCGCGCCCTGCACCTCGTGGTGTTCCCCCTGGTCTTCCTCGTGGCCGCCTTCGCCTACCTGCGGCGGACAGGCTGGGCCGGGCGCCGGATCCTCATGGGCGCCTGCGCCGCCGCCGTGCTGTTCGACGCGGGGCAATGGTGGCTGCGCCAGGGCCACCTGGGCCATGCCTGGGCGCCCTGGACGGCTCTGGGGCTCCTGGCCGTCGCCTTCCTGGCCCTGGCGATCACGGTGCTGACAGACCTCTGGCACGGCCCCGCCGAAAGCAAGGACTGAAGGAGTCGGCGGGGCCGAGCCTACTGCGCCGTGGGCTCGTCCACGAAGTCCTCGTCGGACAGCCCGCTATCCGGCGGAAGCTTGGCCAGCTCGGTCTTGACGAGTTCCTGGTGGTAGACCTCTTCGTCACGCAGCTCCTCGAAGAGGGCGCGGACCTCGGGGTTCTGGATGGCGGGCAGGGCCGCGACGAAGAAGGCGTGGGCCTTCGCCTCGGAGGCCAGGGCCGCCTTCATGGCCCGGCGGGGGCTCATGAAGGCGCGGGCCTCGTCGTAGTCCGGCGCCTCCACGTCGAAGATCATGGCCCGGGTGGCGGTGGCGGGGACGCCGCCGAACAGCTGGCTGCGGCGGGCGGCCAGCTCCCGGCCGTGCTTGGCCTCGTTGATGGCCATGAGGCGGAAGAAGGCCGCCGCCTCTGGCGTGCGGTGCTGCTCCATCTGCGCCGCGAATTCCTCGTAGCGTTCCTGGGCCTCCTCCTCGATGAGGACCGCCAGATCGAGGGCGTCCATGAGGCTCAGGCTGGCAAAATCGATCCGCGGGGCCATGGCGTCCCTCCTACTTCTTGATGAAGAGGTCCAGGATGCGCTCCTTGGGGAGGGCGTCCTTGGACAGCAGGGCCTGACGCTCGCGCACCAGGGCATCGTAGGTGGGCTGGGGCTCGGGGTTCTTGTAGAACACGCCGAGGTGCAGCTTCTCGCCGTAGTGCTGGGCCAGGTCCATGGCCGCCAGGCGGTCCTCGGGATTGTGGCCGAGCTCCTTCAGCGATTCGCTGATGGCCTTGAGGCCCTTGATCTGCTGGGCCTCCTCGCCGTAGGTCACGCAGGGCGACTGGATGTTCACGAAGGCGAAGCCGGGGTAGCGGATGGCCTCCTCGATGGTGGCCGCCATGCCCGCGAGGTCCGTGGGCGAGGCCTGGGCCACAAAGCCGGCGCCGTAGGCCAGCACGTAGAGGAGCGGGTTGACGGGGTTCTCCATGCTCCCGTACCGGCTGGTGCAGGTGACCCGGCCCTTCTGGGACGTGGGGGAGAGCTGGCCCTTGGTGAGGCCGTAGATCTGGTTGTCCATCACGATGTAGGTGATGTCGATGTTGCGGCGGATCAGGTGGGCGATGTGCCCGCCGCCGATGGAGAAGCCGTCGCCATCGCCGCCCGCGGCCAGCACCAGCAGGTCGGGGTTGGCGAGCTTGATGCCCTGGGCGATGGGGAGGGAGCGGCCGTGGACGCTGTTGAAGCCGTAGGCCGTGGTGTAGCCCGGGATGCGGCTGGAGCAGCCGATGCCGGACACGAAGGCGATCTCATGGGGCGGGCGGCCGATGGCGGCCAGGGCGCGGTAGATGCCCTGCACCACGGAGAAGTCGCCGCAACCGGGACACCAGATGGGCTTGAGGTCGCTCTTGTAGTCTTTCGCCTGGAATTCGCAGGTGGCGCTCATGGTCGACCTCACTCCTGGGGCTGGAGGTTGCCCTCGTGGCTGCGCTGCAGCTCCGAGAGGAGACGGTGGAGGGCCGCGACGATCTCGCCGGGCAGGAAGGGGTTCGCCCCGCTGCGGGCCAGGGACGTCACGCCCTTGGGCAGGTCGAGGTGCATCCGCAGCAGCTTGAAGGTCTGCGCCAGGTGGGTCTGCTCGATGACGAGGCCTTTCTGGACGGAGGCGAAGTAGTCGTTGTAGACGTTCTCGGCCACGGGATACAGCAGGTAGGGCACCAGCAGCTTCACGTTCAGCCCCTCGGCCTGGGCCATGGCGAGGGCCTCGCGGCACACGCCCGCGACGCTGCCCCAGGCCACCATGGCGATGGGCGCATCGGGGTTGCCCGTCACTTCGAACAGGTCCTTGCGGTCCTTCAGGGGATCGAACTTCTTGGTGCGCTTGTCGTTCATGCGCTGGTGGACGTTGCCGCTGTTGGTGGGCGCGCCGGATTCCACGTGCTCGATGCCCGAAGCCAGGTAGGTGCCGCCCAGCATGCCGGGGTGGCTGATGGGGCTGATGTGGTTCTCGGTCTGCTTGAACCGCTTGTAGTCCACCAGATCGGCGGCGGCGGGACGCAGCCGGTCGATGATCTTGAACTGGCTGGTGTCGATGGGATCCAGGGTCTCCTTGCGCGAGGCGATCTCCTGGTCGGAGAGGACGATCACCGGCGTCTGGTAGTGCTCGGCGATGTTGAAGGCCTCGATGGTGATGCGGAAGGTGTCGGCCACGGAGGTGGGCGCCAGCACCGGGCGGATCACGTCGCCGTGGGCGGAGAAGGCCGCCGCGAAGAGGTCGGACTGCTCGGTCTTGGTGGGCAGGCCCGTGGAGGGGCCGCCGCGCTGCACGTCCACGATCACCAGGGGCAGCTCGGCGATGGTGGCGAGACCCATCATCTCGGACTTGAGCGAGAGGCCGGGGCCGCTGGTGGCGGTCATGGCCTTCTTGCCGGCGAAGGAGGCGCCCACGGCGGCTCCGATGCCCGCGATCTCATCCTCGGCCTGGAGCACGGCGCCGCCGTACTTCCAGACATGGTCCGTGAAGAACTGCATGATCTCGGTGGAGGGCGTGATGGGGTAGCCGCCGAAGAACTGGCAGCCGGCGAAGATGGCCGCCGCCCCGCACATGTCATTGCCGTCCGTGATGAGCTTCACCTGCCCCTTGGTCTCGGAGGCGGCGACGTTCATGCTGGCCTTGAGGGGATGCTCCATGGCGAAGGCGCGGCCC
This sequence comes from Geothrix sp., assembly GCA_023701165.1. Classification (GTDB taxonomy): domain Bacteria; phylum Acidobacteriota; class Holophagae; order Holophagales; family Holophagaceae; genus Geothrix. The sequence goes on from JAMPXL010000050.1 coordinate 3,415, forward strand.
GCGTCGAAGGCGCGCTGGTTGGCTTCGACCAGCTCCTCGCCCTTCTTGGCCAGCTTCTTCCGGATGCCCTTCATGACGGCCACGGCGCCGATGCCGAACCAGCCGGCGATGAGGCCCAGCACCACGGTGTTCTTGGCGCGCTCGGTGCCCGCGGTCTCCTTGGCCATGGCGGCGATGGGGACGGCGATCACCTGCAGGGGCGTCACGCCCACCAGCGGGATCTCGGTTTCCTTGATGCCCGTGGCGGCCTCGTAGATCACCACGGTGGTGCCCGCCACGGGCAGCTCGGCGCCGAACTTGAGGAAGTCCTCCCAGTTCAGGGCCACGGCCACGTCCAGATTGCCGCCGGGGTTCAGGATGGGGGTCGTGCTGATGCGCACGCGGCAGGAGGATTCGCCGCCGCGGATCTGGGAGCCGAAGCTCTTCGTCATCACGCCGTGGTAGCCCTCGGCCGCGGCGGCCTGAAGGAGGGAGTCGCCGGCGGAGACGATGCCATCGCCCCCTGAACCGGCCATTCCGAAGACAAGATCCTTGCGCATGGGCACCTCGGACTGAGGGTGGTGATGAACGGACACCGGGCCACATCCCGCCGCCCGGCGCCGCACGCTGGAAGGCGGAGTGGCGTCCTCTCCACCCTACTCCCGCGGGGGTTTGCTTTTCATCACACCTTCCCGGCGCGGAGGCCCTGCCACCGCGGTGTCAGCCCAACTGGGCGAGGTCTTCCGGGGCGCCGAAACTGAGGGCCGCGACCTCCAGGCCGCGCTCCTTGGCCTGGCGCTTCACCAGGCCCGCCAGGACCTTGCCGGGGCCCAGTTCGAGGAAGGTGGTGACGCCCTCATCCAGCAGCAGGTCCAGGGTGGCCTGCCAGCGCACGGCGCCGGGAATCTGCCGCACCAGGCCGTCGCGCAGGGCTTCCGGATCTGAGACCGCGGCTGCGTCCACATTGTTCACCAGGGGGCAGGCGGGCGCCTGGAAGGCCAGGCCCCGCAGGATGGGTTCCATGCGGGCCTGCGCGGGCTCCATCAGGGGCGAATGGAAGGGCGCGCTCACGGGGAGCTTCATGGCCTTGCGCCCGCCCCGGGCCTTGACGGCCTCCAGGGCCGCATCCACGGCCTCCGCATGGCCCGCGATGACGATCTGGCCGGGGCCGTTGAAGTTCGCGGGCACCACGATCCTTCCGGTGGAAGCCGCAGCCTCGGCGCAGCTGGCCTCCACGTCGGCCAGGCTCATGCCCAGGATGGCCGCCATGGCGCCCACGCCCACGGGAACGGCCTCCTGCATGGCACGGCCGCGCTCACGCACGGTGCGGACGGCATCCGCGAAATCCAGCGCGCCCAGGGCCACCAGGGCGCTGTACTCGCCCAGGGAGTGGCCCGCGGCGAAGTCAGGCCTGGGCAGGCGGTGGGCGAAGGCCCGGACCACCATGGTGCTGTGGGTGAGGATGGCGGGCTGGGTGTGCTCCGTGAGCTTCAGGGCGTCCTCGGGCCCTTCCGCCATGAGCTGCGACAGGGAGAAGCCCAGAGCCGCATCGGCCTCCTGGAGCACGGCCTTCGCCGCCGGCTCGGCCGCCGCCAGCGCCATGCCCATGCCCACCGCCTGCGACCCCTGCCCCGGAAACAGCCAAGCCACCTTGCACATGGGGACCTCCAAAAGAAAGACCAAAAAGCTCACCACCAAGACACCAAGACACCAAGAACTGATCAAGAACAGCAGTTTGCTTTTCTTGGTGCCTTGGTGTCTTGGTGGTAAATCCTTTCCCCTTTGTCTGACTGGGTTCAGTCCTGGGGGAGCAGCAGGGCCACGCGCTCCTGGATGCGCTCATGGAGGCGGTGCTCCGCGGCGCGCAGGGCGGCGCGGATGGCGTTGCGCACGGCCTTGTGGTCGCTGCGGCCGTGGCCGATGATGCTCACGCCCTTCACGCCCAGCAGCGGCGCGCCGCCGTACTCGGCGTAGTCGAGCTTCTTCTTGAAGCGCTTCATGGCGGGCTTCGCCATGAGGCCCGCCAGCTTGGTGATGGGAGTCGCCATGAAGCTCTCCCGCAGGCCGCCGATGATGCCCTCGGCCAGCGCCTCGCTGGACTTCAGCACCACGTTGCCCACGAAGCCGTCGCAGGCGATGACATCGAAGGTGCCGTTCCAGATGTCGCGGCCTTCGGCATTGCCTTCGAAGCGGATCTCCATCTGGCGCAGCATGGCGGAGGCTTCCTTGGTCACGTCCGTGCCCTTGCCGTCCTCCTCGCCCACGCTGAGGATGCCCACGCGGGGCCGTTCGAGGCCCAGCACCTCCTCGGCGTACACCGAACCCATCACCGCGAACTGGGCGATGTGCTCGGCCCGGCTGTCCACGTTGGCGCCCACGTCCAGCAGGACCGTGGGGCCGCCCTTCATGTTCGGCAGGACGCTGGCCAGGGCCGGCCGGTCCACGCCTTCGAGCTTGCCGATGACCAGGCTGGAGGCCACCATGGCGGCGCCGGTGTGGCCCATGGACACCACGCCGTGGGCCCGCCCCTCGCGCACCAGCTGGGCGGCCACGCGGATGGAGCTGTCCTTCTTCTCTTTGAGGATGCTGGTGGCCTTGTCTTCCATGACCACTGTCTGGGAGGCATGCACCACTTCCGCGCGGGCCATCAGCTCAGGCGTGAAGCCGTGCCGGGCCAGCTCCGGGCGGAGCACGGCCTCGTCCCCGACGAGGAACAGGAAGAGCCCCGGCCAGGCCTCGAGGGCCTCCCGGGCACCCAGCAGCGTCGCATGGGGGGCGTTGTCGCCCCCCATGACGTCCAATGCGATGCGGTGGCCGTCCACCCGAACCCTGTTAAGCGTTCGCGGCGACGCGGACGGCCAGCTTGCCGCGGTAGAAGCCGCAGCTGGGGCACACGCGGTGGGGCAGCTTGGGGGTCTGGCAGTTGGGGCAGGTGCTGGCGCTCATGACTTCCAGCGCGTCGTGGGTGCGCCGGCGGTCGCGGCGGGCCTTGGAATGGCGGCGCTTGGGATTCGGCATGGCTTGCTCCTAGAGGTAAAACACAATGTTTCAGATTAAGGGTTTCAGGATTCCGGGTCCAGCTTGATTCCCGCCAGAGCCTTGGCCAGGGCCTTGTTGAGGGCGGAGGGGGCCTGCACGGCGTCAGGCTGGCACTGGCAGGGGCCCTTGTTCCAGTTCTTGCCGCAGGCGGGGCAGAGCCCCTTGCAGGCGTCGGAACACAGGGGGTACATGGGGGACTGGAGCTCGAACTGCTCGCGCACCAGTTCGGCCTCGTCCAGGCTGTCTTCGGGCAGGAAGACCACGTCCA
>JAMPXL010000051.1 GCA_023701165.1 Geothrix sp.
ATGAGCACCTTCACGCCGGTCTTCACGCCGGGCTCGATGTAGAAGGCATCCACCCCGAAGTAGAGCTTCGACAGGCTCATGAGCACGGGATGGAGGGGCGGCACCACGCAGGAGATGGCCACATGCTTGATCTGGCCGGCCTCGATGCCCTGGTGGCGCATGAGGGCCAGGGTGGAGAGGCCGTACTCGTCGATGGTCCGCTCCCGGCTGGTGGCCAGGCGCCAGGAGCAGACGAGGGGCGAGTCCGGTCCCTTTGACAGATCGTAGATCCCCAGCACCACGTTGGTGTTGCCCACGTCGATGGCCAGCAGCAGACTCATGCGCACTCCGAGTCCTCAAGGATCGCCGGAGGCGCCGCCCGCCGCCAGCCCCTTGTGATGCCGGTTTCCGCCGCCTCAGGTACCCTGGGCCTTTCGCCTGGAGCCGCCATGCCCCGCACCATGATCGAGCCCTTCCGCATCAAGTCCGTGGAACCCATCCGCATGACCAGCCCCCAGGAGCGCCTGGAGCTGCTGGAGGCCGCCAGGCTGAACGTGTTCAAGCTGCGGGCCGAGGATGTGCTGCTGGACTGGCTCACGGATTCCGGCACGGGCGCCATGAGCTCCGCCCAGTGGGGCGCCATCATGGTGGGCGACGAAAGCTACGCCGGCGCCAAGAGCTTCTACCGCCTGGAGGCGGTGCTGAAGGACATCACGGGCATGGCCCACTTCATCCCCACCCACCAGGGCCGGGCCGCCGAGAAGGTGCTCTTCACGGCCGTGTGCAAGCAGGGCGACCTGGTGCCCAACAACTGCCACTTCGACACCACCCGCGCCAACCTGGAGTTCAACGGCGTGGAGGCCGTGGATCTGGTCATTCCCGAAGGGCTCCAGCCCAGCCTCATCCATCCCTTCAAGGGCGACATCGACCTGGCCCGCGTCGAGGAAGTCCTCCAGAAGGAAGGCCACCGCATCCCCTTCGGCATGATCACGGTCACCAACAACACCGGCGGCGGCCAGCCCGTCTCCATGGCCAACATCCGGGCCTACGCCGCCCTGCTCAAGAAGCACGGCAAGCCCTTCGTCATGGACGTCTGCCGCTTCGCCGAGAACGCCATGTTCATCAAGCTGCGCGAACCGGGCTACGAGAACACGTCCATCAAGGCGATCTGCCAGGAGATGTTCAGCTACGCCGACGGCTGCACCATGAGCGCCAAGAAGGACGCCCTCGTGAACATGGGCGGCTTCATCATGCTGCGCAGCGACGAGTGGCTGGATCCCGTCCGCAACATGCTGATCCTCACCGAGGGCTTCCCCACCTACGGCGGCCTGGCCGGGCGCGACCTGGAGGCCATGGCCGTGGGCCTGGAGGAGGGCATGCAGGAGGACTACCTGCGCTACCGCCTCCGCACCGCCGAATACCTGGGCGAGAAGCTGGAGGCCGCGGGCGTGGGCTTCGTGAAGCCCACGGGCGGCCACGCGGTCTACATCGATGCCAAGACCGTGCTGCCGGACATGCCCGTGGCGCAGTACCCGGCCTGGGCCCTCTGCAACGCCCTGTATTTGGAAGGCGGCATCCGGGGCGTGGAGATCGGTTCCGTCATGTTCGGCAAACACCTGGACGACGGCACCGAGACCTACCACAGCATGGAGCTGGTGCGCCTGGCCTTCCCCCGCCGCATGTACACCCAGAGCCACTTCGATTTCGCCGCCGAAGTCATCGCCGAGGTGAAGGCCAAGGCCCGGGAGATCCGCGGCGTGAAGATCGTCAAGCAGAGCAAGTACCTGCGGCACTTCACCGCCGAGATGGCCTGGGTGTAGCGTTTCCTTCCCGCATAAAAACTGAACCACCAAGACACCAAGGACTGCTTTGTTCTTTTCTTGGTGTCTTGGTGTCTTCTCGGAATCAGTAAGCTGATTCCGAGACAAACTGAAACTTGGTGGTGAATCCTTTGTAGGATGGGCGAACCCCCCGAACCTGGAGCGCCTGTGACGTCTGATGTGGAAGCCCTCTTCGCCCGTCAGCAATCGGCCCGTTGGCGGGTGGCGGCCACCACCGCCAACCAGCGCAAGGCCAAGCTCCGGGCCCTCCTGGAGACCCTCATGGCCCACCGGGCCGAGGCCCAGGCGGCCCTGGCGGAGGACTTCCGGAAATCGCCGGAGGAAGTGGACCTCACGGAGCTGTATCCCGTCATCTCCGAGATCAGGGAAGCCCTGCGCCACCTGCCCCGCTGGATGAAGCCCCGGCGGGTGCCCACGCCCATCGGCCTCTTCGGCAGCGCCGGCACCATCCGCCAGGAACCCAAGGGCGTGGCACTCATCATCAGCCCCTGGAACTACCCCATCTACCTCACCCTGGGGCCGCTGGTGTCCGCCCTGGCCGCGGGCAACTGCGCCGTGATCAAGCCCTCGGAGTTCACGCCCCACACCACGGCCTTCCTCCGGAAGCTGCTGGCAGGTCTCTTTCCGGAAGAAGAGGTGGCCCTGGTGGAGGGGGATGCGGAAACCGCCAGGGCCCTGCTGGCCCTGCCCTTCGACCATGTCTTCTTCACGGGCAGTCCCGCCGTGGGCAAGGCCGTGATGAAGGCGGCCGCGGAGCATCTGGCCTCCGTGACCCTGGAATTAGGAGGCAAGTCCCCGGTGCTGGTGGACGCGGACGCCAACCTGCGCGATGCCGCCCGCAAGATAGCCTGGGGCAAGGGGCTCAACGGCGGCCAGACCTGCGTGGCCCCGGACTACGTGCTGGTCCACGAGCGGGTCCACGATGCCCTGGTGGAGGCGCTGAAGCAGGCCTTCCGGGACTTCTACGGGGCGGAACCCGCCGCGCGGAAGACCAGCCCGGACCTGGCCCGCATCATCAATGACCGCCACTTCGACCGCATCCTCGCCCTGCTGCGCGGATCCCCCGCCCGCATCGCCTTTGGAGGCGACACGGATGCGGGCACCCGCTACATCGGCCCCACGATCCTGACGGAGGTCCCCCCGGATGCGCCCCTCATGCAGGAAGAGATCTTCGGACCCCTGCTGCCGGTCCTGAAGGTGAAGGACATGGGCGAGGCGGTGGCCTTCGTGAACGCCCGGCCCAAGCCCCTGGCCCTCTATGTCTTCAGCGGCAGCCGCCGGAACGCCGAGGGCCTCCTCGCCCGCACCACGGCGGGCGGCGGCTGCATCAACGACACCGTCCTGCATTTCGCCCATACGGGACTCCCCACGGGGGGCGTGAACAGCTCCGGCTTCGGCAAGGCCCACGGGATCCACGGCTTCGAGGCCTTCTCCAATGCCCGGGGGGTCCTGCGCCAGCGCACCCGCTTCTCCGCCATCCAGCTCATGTACCCGCCCTACACGGGCTTCGTGAGGCGGATGATCGACCTGACGCTGCGCTATTTCTAAGTCAAAAGCGGAACGCAGAGGACACGGAACTCACACAGAGGACACAGAGAACTGATCGATAAAATACCTGGTTTTCCTCTGTGATTCTCTGCGGACACTCTGTGTCCTCTGTGTTCCAGCTTTTATGGCGAATCCCGTCGGGTCAGTGCCGGCCCACGAACTCGTCCATGCTCCGGTTCACGCCGAAGAAGCCCAGCACGGCATCGAAGAGGAAGGGTGGCAGCACGCGGACCACGGGAACGGTCAGCACGAAGCGGGGCATGACCAGCCTGGAGCGGTTGCCCGCGATGGCCCGCATGATGCGGCGGACGACGTAGTCCGGCTTGAGGATGGGCAGGAGCCAGGCGAAGCGGGTCTTTACCCCCTCGAACATGCCCGTGTCGATGAAGAAGGGGCAGACCACGGTGGTGCGGACGGGGCTGCCCAGGCGCTTCAGCTCCATGCGCAGGGACTCGTCGAACCCCACGGCGGCGAACTTCGAGGAGCAGTAGTCCACCAGCCGCGAGGTGCCCGCCAGCCCAGCCGCGGAGGCCACCGTGACGATGTGGCCCCTCCCCGCCGCCAGCATGCCCGGCAGGAAGGCCCGCACGGTCCAGAAACCGGCCAGGGCGTTCACCTGGAAGGTGCGCTCGATGGCCTCGTCGCTGCATTCCAGCAGGGTCCTGCCGGACACGATGCCCGCGTTGTTGATGAGGATGTCCACGCCGCCGCGGTGGGCCAGCACTTCGGCGCAGGTGGCCTGGAGCGCCCCGCGGTCGGAGAGATCCACCACGAAGCCCTCGGCATCGCCCCTTCCGGCGTGGATGGCCGTGCAGACCTCAGCCAGCCCCTTCCCGTCCCGGTCCAGCAGGCTCACCCGGGCGCCCAGGCGGACGGCGTCCAGGGCCATGAGGCGGCCCAGGCCGCTGGCCGCACCGGTGATGAGGACGTGGGCGCCGCGGAAGTCGGTCATGGTGGCCTCGGGAGGATTCCCCGATCCTACCCAGGACCTCAGCGCTGCGCATCCTCCAGGGCGCCCTGGGCCGCCTCCCAGTCGCTCATGGCATAGGCCAGATCCGCCTCCAGGCCCTTCTGCGCATCCAGCTTCGCGTTGAAGGCCTGCCAGTCGGTGGGGTCCATGGCCGCCATCTCCTTCTGCATGTCCGCCAGCTTCGCCTCGAGATCCGCCACCTTGGCCTCGGCTTCGGCCACCTGCTTCTCGAAGCGCTTCACGGCCCGCTGCTTGTCCTTGTCGATGGGGGCGGGCTTGGCTGGCTTGATGGGCGTGGTGACCGGGCTCTGCGGCTTCACCGCAGAGCCCGGCTTCGCCTGCGGCGAATCCTTTTTCTGGGGTGGATTTGGATTCGGGGTGTCGACTTCATCCTCACTGCCCAGATCCAAATCCACCCAGGCCTGGTGGTCCTCGTAGCCGCCCTCGCGGAACTCGGCCCTGCCCTCGTGGATGCGCAGCAGGGAGTCCGCCACGCGGCCCAGCAGGTAGCGGTCGTGGGTCACCACGATGGCGGCGCCCGTGAAGCTGAGGATCGTGTCCTCCATGGCCTCCATGCTGGGGATGTCCATGTGGTTGGTCGGCTCGTCCAGCAGCAGCAGGTTCACGCCCTGGCGGATGAGGGTGGCGATGCTGAGCCGGGCCCGCTCGCCGCCGGAGAGGGCCGTCACGGGCTTGTCCACCTCGTCGCCGCGGAACTGGAACTTGGCCAGGAAGCCCAGCACGTCCTGCTTCATGGCCTGCGGCGTCACGCCGTGGATCTGCTGGAACACGGTGTTCCGCGGATCCAGGTTGCGGTGGTGCTGGTCGAAGTAGCCCAGCTTCACCTGGCTGCCCAGGCGGGCCTGCCCGGTGATGAAGGGGATCTCGTCCGAGATGGCCTTCAGCAGCGTGGACTTGCCGGTGCCGTTGAGGCCCACGATGCCCATCTTCTGGCCGCGCTTGATCTGGAGCTGCTCCAGGGGCGCGTAGAGGGCCTTCCCGCCCCAGCCCACGCTGGCGTTCTCCAGCACCAATGCCACGTCCCCGCTGCGCTGGGTCTCGGGAAAGCTGAACTTCACCTTGCGGCGGTCCTTCAGGGGCTTCTGGATGCGCTCGAGCTTGGCGAGGTGCGTGCGGCGGCCCCGGGCCTGCTTGGTGTTCTGCCCCGCGATGTTGCGGCGGATGTATTCTTCCTGGTTCTTGATGTAGGCCTGCTGCTGCTCGAAGTGGCGCTCCAGCAGCTCCAGCTCCTGTTCCTTCTTCTCCATGAACTCGGAGTAGTTGCCGTCGTAGGCCCGCGAACGCCCCAGCTCCAGCTCCAGGATCTCGGTGGCGATCTTGTCCAGGAAGTAGCGGTCGTGGCTGATGACCGCCACGGTGGCATCCGTGTCCTGGATGAAGGACTCCAGCCAGCGCAGGCTGGGCAGATCCAGGTGGTTCGTGGGCTCGTCCAGCAGCAGCAGGTCCTGGCCCTGGAGGATGGCCTTGGCCAGCATCACCCGGCTCTTCTGGCCGCCCGACAGGGTTTCCACGGGGCGCTCGAAATCGGCGGCGCTGAAGCCGAGGGACTGGAGGATGCTCTCCGCGCGGGCGCGGATGGTGAAGCCGTCCAGGTGCTCGAAGGCCTCCGTGACCTTCTGGTAGCGCTCCATCACCAGATCCAGGTCGGCGCCGGCCTCGCCCATGCGGTGCTCCAGCTCGCGCATCTCGTGCTGCAGCTTCTCCACGTCACCGAAGGCCGCCAGGGCCTCTTCCAGCACGCTGCCCTGCGTGTCCGGCACCAGGTCCTGGGCGTAGTGGCCCATGCGGATGCCGCGTTCCTTCGTGGGCCGCACCACGGTGCCGCTGTCGGCGTCCAGCTGGCCCAGCAGCAGCTTGAAGACCGTGCTCTTGCCCGCGCCGTTGCGCCCGATGACGCCCCAGCACTCGCCCTCCTGGATGGCCCAGGTGACATCCTTCAGCACCTCCTGGGGGCCGAAGCGCAGATCGACGTGGTTGAGCGATGCGAGCATGTCCGGAGACCTTCAGCTGGAAGCAAGAAGGCCACCTTTCGGTGGCCTTCTGTTTGGTGGAGCCAATCGGGATCGAACCGACGACCTCTTGCATGCCATGCAAGCGCTCTCCCAGCTGAGCTATGGCCCCAATGGGGAAAACCCAGTATCACACCCCTTCTCCGCTTCTGCAAGCACAGATCTAGCGGGGCGTGAGCCGCAGCCGCTGGCCGGCCTGGATGCGGTCGCCCTTGAGGCCATTCCAGGCCTTGAGATCGCCGGGCGCCACGCCGTACTTCCGGGCGATGGCGGCCAGGGTCTCACCCC
>JAMPXL010000052.1 GCA_023701165.1 Geothrix sp.
GGGCCAGTGGCTGGACGCCCTGGACCGCCGCCCCGCCAAGAAGGCCCTGGGCGAGGCCGGGAAGAACGCCCGCCTGCTGGCCGAGGCCCCCCGCCTGCTGCCGGGCGTGCGCACCCGGGCCCGGGGCGTGGCCGCCGTCAGCGACGCCTACCTGCATGCCGGACAGCCCGAGATGGCCTGGAAGGCCGTCCAGGACCACCTCGCCCAGGTGGACGCCCCCAGCCTGCTGCGCCTCCAGCTCGGCAAGGTCGCCGCCAGCAGCGGCCTCCACCGCCCCGAGGGCCTCGCCGCCCTCGACCAGGTCCTGCGCGAACCCCTCGAAGGCGGCGCCTCCGGCTATCCCGGCGCCTGGTGGCGCAAAGGCCAGATCCTCCGGGCCCTCGGCCGCACCGACGAAGCCCGCCACGCCGCCCAGCAGGCCCTGAAGCTGGACCCGAAGCACCGGGGGGCGGGAGAGCTGCTTGAAAAGCTGGGGCAGGATTGACAGAATTAAAAGATGGATTAACAGAATTTAAGAGCAGCTTCTTTTAGTCTTTAATCCTGTTCATCCTGTCCCCGCTTTTGTTCTTGTAACCGATTCAAAATTACATTTTCAATCGGTCAAAACCTTTTATGATGGACCCATGATCCAGCGGAACCTCCTCCCTGTGCTGCTCCGGGCGGCGGAGCAGTACCCGGTGGTCACACTCACAGGGCCGCGCCAATCCGGAAAGACCACCCTCTGCCGCCAAGCCTTCCCGGATAAGCCCTACCTCAGCCTCGAGCCCCTGGAGAACCGCGCCTTCGCTCAGGAGGATCCGCGGGGGTTCCTGGCCCAGTTTCCCACCGGCGCCATCCTGGACGAGGTCCAGCAGGCCCCGGACCTGGCCAGCTACCTCCAGGACCGCGTGGACCGGGAACCCTTTCCGGGCCAGTTCATCCTCACGGGCTCTCAGCACTTCGGACTCAGCCAGGCCGTCAGCCAATCCCTGGCAGGACGCACAGCCATCCTCCACCTGCTGCCCCCCAGCCTCGACGAGCTCCGCCGTTTCCCTGATCCCCCGATGGATCTGTTCGACACCCTGTTCGCGGGATCCTATCCCCGCATCCATGACCAAGGCATCCCACCCGCCCGCTGGTTGTCGGATTATCTGGCCACTTACGTCCAGCGGGATGTGCGCCAGGTCCTCAAGGTGGGTGACCTGATGGCCTTCACCACCTTCCTGCGCCTCTGCGCCGGAAGCACCGCCCAGGAACTGAACCTGTCCCGGCTCGCGGGGGATGCCGGCATCAGCCAGCCCACGGCCAAGGCCTGGGGCTCAGTCCTGGAAACCAGCTTCCTGGCCTTCCGGCTTCCCCCATGGCATTCGAACCTTCGCAAGCGCTGGGTGAAGGCCCCCAAATTCCACATCTTCGATTCGGGACTGATCTGCCACCTGCTGGGCATCCAGTCGCCCAGCCAGCTCCGCACCCACCCCCTCCGCGGCGCGATCTTCGAAAGCTGGGTGGCCGCCGAATGCATGAAGGTGCATTACCACCAGGGCCGGCAGCCTGCCGCCTTCCACCTCCGGGAAGTCTCGGGACGGGATATCGACCTGGTGATTGAGGACGGCCCCCGGCTCCGCCTGGTGGAGGTGAAGTCCGGGCAGACCCTGGATGGCGGCTGGCTCAAGCCCCTCCTAAGCCTCCAACAGGAGCTGGCCGCCCAGCCTGAAGCATCCACCCTCGACACCACCCTCATCTACGGGGGCGAGCAGCCCCAGACCCGGCAGGGCGTGCAGATCCTCCCCTGGACCTCCGTGGGAGCCCTGGGCCCGGCAGAGGGATGATGGATGGACGCGCTGGAGCCGGCACGGTGACTCATCGCGTCACCTGGCCTGCGGCCGGTGGCCTCCCTGCGGCTTTCCGGCGGCTCCCGGCCTAGCCCCATGGCCTTCCCGGCCCTTGATTTCATTTTCCCTGGTCCATTGGCACAAGGATTGATACCTTCATGCGCGGCAACCGCCCACAAGGAGATCTCCCATGAAGAACCAGAAGGGCTTCACCCTCATCGAGCTGCTGCTCGTGCTGGCGATCATCGGCATCATCAGCGCCATCGCCATCCCCGCCCTGCTGGGCCAGCGCGCCCGCGCCCGTGACAAGGGCGCCCAGGACAACGCCGTCAACCTGATCTCCGACGCCGTCTCCAGCTACGACCGCGCCTCCGAGGCCGGCATCGCCCCCGCCAATGGTGGCGCCCTGTGGACCCTCATGACCGTCACCACCGCCCCGTTCACTGGCCCCACGGCGCCGCAGGTGCTGACGGCCAAGAATCCCTGGGCCGGCACCGCCGGTGCCCCGAACAACGCCTACAACCCCATGGGCGCCCTGGGCGCGACGGACGATGCCACGGTCCGTGCCTTGGGTGGCGCGCTCGGCCAGGTCCAGTCCGGCTTCCTGGCCCCCACCGCCGCCGCGGGCGGCACCCCCGGCGCCGCCGGCGCGGTGGGCACCGCCGTCCAGCTCAACGCCACCTTCAAGGATGGCGGTGGCATTGATCGCTCTGTCTTCATCAAGCTGGGCTCCATCGACTAACGCCCCGCAAAAGCTGCAAGAAGGGGATCCCCACCGGGATCCCCTTCTTGTGTCCGGACGGCCCAGCCGTTCCTCCCGGCACCGGGCTGGGCCAGAATGAATCCCCACAGGAGAGCGAGCGATGACCCTGGCCATTCGATCCGAAGGGCTGACACGGCGGTTCGGGAAGCGGACCGCCGTGGACGGCGTGGACCTCGCGGTCCGGCCGGGGACCATCACGGGCTTCCTGGGGCCCAATGGCGCCGGCAAGACCACCACCATCTCCCTGCTGCTGGGCCTCCAGACAGCCCAGGCGGGCACCTGCGAAGTCATGGGGCGACCCCCCGGCCACCCGGAGGCCCTGGCCCAGATCGGGGCCCTGGTGGAGGCCCCCTCCCTTTACGACCACCTCACGGGCCTGGAGAACCTGGAGATCACCCGGCTGATGCGCGGGGCGCCCCGCTCCGACCTGGACCGGGTGCTGAAGCTGGTGGACATGGAGCGGGATGCCCGCCGCCCCGTGCGGGAGTATTCCCTGGGCATGCGCCAACGGCTGGGCATGGCCCTGGCCCTGCTGGGCGAACCCCAGCTGCTCATCCTGGACGAGCCCGCCAACGGCCTCGATCCTTCGGGCATCCAGGACATGCGCCACCTGATCCGCCGCCTGCCGAAGGAGACCGGCGCCACGATCTTCCTCTCCAGCCACCTGCTGGCGGAGGTGGAGCAGGTGGCCGGGGATCTGGTGGTCATCCACAAGGGGCAGCTCCGCTACCAGGGCCCCATGGCGGACCTGGGCGCCGGGGACCAGCCGGAATTGACCGTGCGGGTGGGGGATCCCGCTGCCGCCCGGGCCGCGTTGGCGCCGCTGGGATGCCCCGTCCGCGAAGCGGATGGCCGCCTCTGGATCCAGGCCCCCTTGGACGAGGCCCCCCGCATCGCGGCCGCCCTCGTCGGCCAGGGGTGCTCCCTCTACGAGCTGACTCCGCACAAGGCAAACCTCGAGGCCCGCTTCCTGGCCCTCCTGGAGGAGGCATGAGCACCCTCGGGGCCTGCTTCCGGGCGGAACGCGTCAAGTGGCGCAAGAGCTGGCTCCTGGTGACGGCCGTGCTGGCGCCGCTCTGCCAGGCGGGCTTCCTGTGGATCCTGTTCTGGTTCTCGGAGAACCGGATCCGCCGGTTCATCCCGGGCTCCCAGTTCTGGTTGGAACTGAATTTCGTGACCTGGAATGTGCTGCTCCTTCCGATTCTGGCCGCCCTGCTGTGTGAGCTCTCCTGGGGCCAGGAGCGCGAAGCCCGGGCCTGGAACCTGAGCCTGATCCAGCCGGTTCCCCGCCACATCCACTACCTCGTGAAGGTCCTGAGCCACCTGTCCCTGGTCCTGCTGGCTCAGGCCCTCCTCGCAGGGCTGCTGCTGCTGGGCGGCTGGCTGCTCCGACATCAACCGGGCCTTTTGATGGGCCCGCTGCCTTGGGGACTGTTTCTGAAGTTCACCGGCTATTCGGTGCTGGCCTCGGCAGCCGTGGTGGCCTTCCAGACCTGGCTGTCCCTGCGGGCCCCGGGATTCTGGACCGGGCTGGCCGGGGCCCTGGGCGGCACCTGGCTCGCCGTGCGCCTGGTGGGGGAATCCCAGGCGGTTCACCTGCTGCCCTGGGGCCTGGCGGCGCACGCGACCCTGGCCTTCGAACGCTGGCGGGTCCTGCCCTGGGCCCAGGCAGCACTCAGCCTCCTGGCCGCCGGGCTGCTGGTCGCCCTGGGCTGCTGGGATTTCACGCGCCGTCCGGCGCCCCGCGACTGAGCGATGAGGCCCATGCGACCCTTCTCCCGATTGCTGACCGCCGAGGGCCTGAAGCTGCGGCGCGCTCCGGCCCTTCGCCTGGTCTGGCTGCTCCCCCTGCTGTTCATCCTGGTGGAGGGGTTGCTCATCGAGCGTTCCTTCCTGGGCCTGCGGACCCTGACGCCCGCGCTCAGGGAGAAATTCGACCCCCTTCAGATCAAGATGGCCCTCGCCCTGTGGGGCGGCTTCTTCCACCCCCTGCTGATCGCCCTGCTGCCGGCGCTGATCTTCCGGCCTGAGCACCGCTTCAAGGCCTGGAAGCATCTGCATGCCCTGCCCTCCTCGCGGCGGGGCATCTTCCTGGCCAAGGCCGCCTACGCGGCGCTCCTGAGCGCCGCGTCCCTGGTCCTGGTCGGCCTCCTGCTCTGGGTGGAGCGGACGGCCCTGGGCTGGTGGAACCCCCTGCTGGCCCTGCCCTTCCATGGCCTCCAGATGGCGAAGGTGCTGGGCTGGCTCTGGCTCGGCAGCCTCCCCGTGCTGGCCCTCTACCTGTGGGTCTCCGACCGGATCAACAGCCTGGCAGTGCCCATCGTGTTCGGGCTGGTGGGACTGCTACTGACCATGGCCCTGACCGGCCAGGAACTGCCCCAGCCCTGGCGACGGGACCTCATCCCCTGGGTCCTGCCCTACGCGGCGGCGGAACAGGTTGTCCACCAGGGACCCGCCCAGCAGGAGGCCCACCTGGCTGTGAAGGAATTCCAGCCGGAGCCAAATGTCCTGCGCCTGCCCAGCGGGAAGAAGATCCGCACCTGGCAGAATATCCCGGACGAAGTCCTGTTCCCGCCCCCCCCGCCCACACCCCCTGGGCTGATGGCCGCCTTCAGCTTGGTTGCGGGGGCGCTGCTGCTGGTGCTCGGGTGGGTGGACGCCGGACGGAACCGGGCCTGAGCCCTTCCAGGGCCCGGGCTCAGTGCATCCGCTTCAGTTCAGCGCCGGTCTGGTCGGTCTGGAAGGCCACCGCGCCACCCATGGTGGGATCATTGACGGTGAGGGTGTAGGTCAGGCCTGAAGCGTCGATGACCAGAGAGTAGTTCATCTTGGTGGCATCTTTGGGCTGGAAGGTGGGAATGAGGGCCGGCCCGGTGGTCTTGCTGCCGTCCCCCGCCCACTCGTAGGTACCGGCGGCCCCGTAGAGGCCGTTCTCGGCACGGCGGGTCTCCAGGTTCATCTGCAGGGTCTTGGCGTTGGAGAGCGCGTCCCCGATGACCCGGGCCCGGCGCCGCTGCCCCAGGAAGCTGGGGATGGCGATGGCGCTGAGGATGCCGATGACGGCCACCACCAGGAGCATCTCGACGAGAGAGAAGCCGCGCCTCTGGCGGGCGCGATCGGGGTGGCGGGGGGACAGGCGGGTCAGCAGGCCGGTCATGGGGGACCTCCGGGGTTCAGGGAGTCCTGGCAAGGACCGTGCGGGAATGCCCCGCCTCAGTCCTTCCCGAACACATTGGCCAGGTTGAAGATGGGCAGGTACATGGCGACCACGATGAAGCCGATGATGCCGCCGAGCAGGGCGATCATGATGGGCTCCATGAGGCTGGTGAGGTTGGCCACGGCGTTGTCCACCTCGTCCTCGTAGAAGTCGGCCACCTTGCTGAGCATGGCGTCCAGGGCGCCCGTGGCCTCGCCCACGCCCACCATCTGCACCACCATGGGCGGGAAGACCTTGGTTTCCGCCAGGGGCGTGCTGATGTTCCGGCCCTGTTCCACGGCATCCTTGGACTTGAGGATGGCGTTCTGGATCACCATGTTGCCGGAAGT
Organism: Geothrix sp.; assembly: GCA_023701165.1. Classification (GTDB taxonomy): domain Bacteria; phylum Acidobacteriota; class Holophagae; order Holophagales; family Holophagaceae; genus Geothrix. The sequence continues at coordinate 6,121 of JAMPXL010000052.1, forward strand.
GCGGGCGGTGATGTCCATGCCCTCAAGGATGGGCACGCCGGAGCTGATGAGGGTGCCCAGGGTGCGGCAGAAGCGCGCCACGGCCACCTTGCGGAGCACGTCGCCGATGATGGGGATCTTCAGCAGAAACGCATCGATCTGGAGGCGGCCGGTGGGTGTTTTGTAGTACTGGCGCAGCCCCACCACGATGAGGACGATGCCAATGATGAAGAGCCAGCTGTAGTTGATGAGGGCGCTGGAGATGGCCATGCATACCAGCGTCGGGTAGGGCAGCTTGCTGCCCAGGCCGTCATACATGGCGGAGAAGACGGGGATCACCTTCACCATGATGATGACCACCACGCTGATGGCGATGGTGATGACCGCCACGGGGTAGGTCATGGCCCCCTTCACCTTGGCGGTGAGCTTCACGGCCTTTTCGATGTAGCCGGACAGGCGCTGGAGGATGACATCCAGGATGCCGCCGGTTTCCCCGGCGCCCACCATGTTCACGTAGAGGTCATTGAAGGCCTTGGGGTGCTTGGAAA
>JAMPXL010000053.1 GCA_023701165.1 Geothrix sp.
CGGCCTGGACCAGACCCTCACCACGGGCGTGGTGTCGGCCCTGGGCCGGGAGATCCAGAGCGTCACCCGCCGCCGCATCGCCGGCGTCATCCAGACCGACGCGGCCATCAACCCCGGCAACAGCGGCGGGCCGCTGCTGGACAGCGCGGGCCGCCTCGTCGGCGTGAACACGGCCATCCAGAGCCCCAGTGGCGCCAGCGCCGGCATCGGCTTCGCCGTCCCCGTGGATACCGTGAACCGCGTGGTGCCCCAGCTCATCGCCCGGGGACGTCTGGAGCGCCCGGATCTGGGCTTCGAGCCCGTGGCGCCGCGCCTGGTCGAGCGGGCCTTCGGCCCCCAGAAGGGCGTGATGGTGGGCAGGGTGTTCCGGGGCGGCCCCGCAGCCCGGGCGGGCCTCCAGGGCGTCCGCGTCGAAGGGCGCCGGGTGTTTGCCGGCGACCTCATCCAGGCGGTGAATGGCCAGGCCATCGAGGACTGGGACAGCCTGCTGGACGCCGTGGAGGCGCTGCCTCTGGGCGGCAGCGCGGAACTCGGCCTCCAGCGGGAGGGCCGCCGGATGCGTGTGGCGATCAGGCTGGAGGCGGCCCGGGAGTAGCCTCCAGGGCCCCGGTTTCCAGCGCCTCGGCGATGCGCCGGGTCTGCATCACCGAGCTGCGGATGAGGGCCAGGGTCTCCTCCGGATCCCGGTCCTCCACGGCGCCGGGGCGGGCTTTCCAGTCCAGTTCGAAGGCCAGCTCCGCACTGCCGTCGGGCGAGACCAAGAGCCGGTTCAGCACGGTTCCATCGTAGACCGGGTGGTCCAGCAGGGTGAACGTGATGGTGCGCGCCCCGGGGTCGGCGGTGACGCGCTCCCGGAAGGCGACGCCGCCCGGCAGCACCAGCTGGCGGACCACGCTCTCGCCCTCCCGCTCGAGGACCTCCACATCCAGGGCATCCTCGATGTAGCGCTGGGGGTGCTCCATCTTGTCCAGGAGCACGGCCCACACCGTTTCCGGTGAGGCCTCGACGCGGCTGCTGACCCAGTGCATGGGCATGGGAGATTCCTATGGGACCCACAGGCTACGGCCTGGGGGGCCTTCGCGCCAGGACCCTAGCCCTGGATCCAGACGGGCTCCAGGCCCAGCAGCTTCGCCACGGCCTGACGGCCCCTCGGCCCCGGATCCACGGTGAAGTCATTCACCCAGGCGTTCACGTAGCGGCCGATCATCTCCCGGTCCATGCCGCGGCCGAAGGACTGGCTGTAGTCCACGCTCTCCCAGTGGCGGGCGCGGGCCATCTCCACGCTCTTCCGCATCAGGATGGCGAAGCGCTGCTTCACATCGGCGGGCAGGTCGTGGCGGATGGCGTTGCCGCCCATGGGCAGGGGCAGGTCGTAGGCGTGCTTCCACCAGGCACCCAGATCCACCACCAGACGCAACCCCGCATCACGGTACATGAGCTGGCTTTCGTGGATGAGCAGGCCGGCCTGGAAGCGGCCCTCCGCCACGGCGGGAAGGATCTGGTCGAAGGGCAGCAGGTCGACGGTGGGCTCGAAGCCGTGCTCCGCGCACCACTTCCGCATGGACAGGTAGGCGCTGGTGCGGCGCCCCGGGATGGCGATGGTGAGGCCCTTCAAGGCCGCCGCGTCCATGGGCGTGCGGCTCACCACCAGCGGGCCCGTGCCCTCCTGGATGCTGGAGCCCGCGGTCAGCAGGTCGTAGCGGTCCTTCAGCTCGGGGTAGGCGCCGAAGCTGATGGCGGTGACGTCGTACCGGCCTTCCGTGGCTTCGGCATTGAGCTGCTCGATGTCCTTGCGGACGAACGCGATATCGAAGCCCTCGGGATCCAGCCACCCCAGGGCCAGCGGGGCCATCATGTAGGCGTCGTCGGAATCCGGGCTGTGGGCGATGGTGAACGTCATGGCGGACCTCCCATCCAGTTCACCACACTTCAGCCGATCGTCTCCGGGTTCCGGACCGCCAGCTTGCCCTTCACCCGCTCCACGGCCTTGGCGGCCGGGGCGTAGCGGGGATTCTCCTCCAGGGCCTTCCGGAAGTGCTCCAGGGCCTTGTCCAGCTGGCCCTTGGCCTCGAAGACACGGCCCAGGTTGAAGTGGGGGAAGCAGTAGCTTTCGTAGCGCTTGGCCTTGAGGGCCATGCGCAGCCAGGGGATGGCCTCGTCGGGCTCGCCCTGCTCCACGTAGTAGGCCCCGATGTCGTTGTAGGGGTTGCCGAATTCGGGATCCAGATCGATGGCCCGGTGGCAGTCCTCGATGGCCGAGGCGTAGTCCTTCTCGAAGGAGCGCGCCCAGCCGCGGAACGTATAGGCCTCTGCCGTGGGGCAGATCTCGATGGACTTGGTGTAGAGGGCGATGGCCTTCTCCACCTCGTTCTTCATGTGGAGCTGGTAGGCCTTGCCCACCCACTCCATGGCCTCCTGCCGCTTGTCCTGGCGTTCCTGCTCGTCACTCATGGGCCGCCCTCGCGGCCAACAGGATAAAACCTTCAGCCCCCCGGGGCCAGCTATCCTGGAGCCATGGCCAACGATCTGCCCGGCTCCTATTGCCAGAACTGCCTCGCCTGGAACCCCGGTGACCGGGAGACCTGCGTGAAGTGCGGTACCCGCCTGCTCATCCTGGCCGGAGACCAGACCTGGGAGGACGAGCCGGACGAACCCGAGGGCGGCGAGGACCTGGAGGAGCACCTCCTGGAGCGCATCACCGGCCTGGAGGAGACCCTCCGCCGGGTGGAGACCTACCTGGAGACCGTCTCCGACCAGCTCGGCAAGCTGGAGCGCAGCGAGGTGATGCTGCGCAACGGCCTCATGGCCCTGGTGCAGGAGATGGAGCAGAAGCGCCAGCTGGACGCCCACGCCTTCTCCCAGCGCTGGGAGCAGCTGGTGGAGGAGAACCTGCACCTCATCAGCGCCCGGGAGCTGTTCACCCGCTACCGCGCCCGCATCCTGCCCATCGCCCGCCCCAAGTCCATGTCCCAGCTCAAGCGGGCCCTGCTGGAGACCACGGCCCTGCTGGAGTCCGCCGACCTGCCGGGCGCCGCCCAGCGCCTGGGCCAGGCCCTGCCCCTGGATCCTAAGAACTACGAGCTCATCTTCACCGCCGCCTCCCTGCATGAAGCCGCCCAGAACTTCGAAGAGGCCGAAGGCCTGGCCCGCAAGGCCGTGGGCCTGAGCCCCCGCCATTTCGAGGGCTGGATGCTGCTGGCGCGGCTGCTCCAGGAACTGCCGGACCAGGTGGACCAGACCATCGAGGCCCTGCACCAGGCTTCGGAACTGCGCCCCGACGATCCCGAGCCCCGCATGATGCTGGCGGAACTGCTGCTGGAGGAAGAGGACCTGCAGGGCGCCCTGGAGGCGGCCCAGGAGGCCGTGGCCCGCCGGAAGGACGGGGAGACCCTGCTGCTGCTGGGCCAGGTCTACCTGGCCCGGGGCGAAAGCGCCCTGGCGGTGCCGGCCCTCAAGGAGGCCAGCGCCTACCTGCCCGGCGACCTCCACGTGCGGGAGGCCCTGGCCGAGGCCTACCTGCTGCAGGGCGAACGCCCCAAGGCCTTCGCCATCCTCCAGGAACTGCTCATGCAGAACCCCGGCGATCCCCAGCTCCTCCTCATGGTGGACGCCGAAACCCACCCCCAGCTGCGGGAGGCCCGGGATGGCAAGGCCGGCACCCAGACCCTGCTGGACGAGGTGGAGGCCCTCCTCGACGAGAACCAGCTGGAACCCGCCGCCCTCCTCCTCAAGCGCGCCCGGCGCAAGGGGAAGAGCCAGCGTTCGGACTGGCTGGACCTGCGCCTGGCCTTCCTCCAGAACCCCGAAAAGACCCTCAAGCCCGCCCTGGATTTCGCCTGCTCAGACCGGCACCCGCGCCTCTGCTTCCTGGCCCTGCGCCTGGCCCTCGAGCACCTCATGGAGCAGAAGCGCGAGGACGAGATCGCCCGGATCCTGGACGCCTTCCTCACCCGCCACCCCAAGAGCACCGGCGCCTGGGAGGCCGCCCTCATGCGCCAGGCCTACCGCCTCATGAACGGCCAGGCCACGGAGCAGGACCTCGTCGAAGTCCGCCGCCTCCACACCCACCCCCTGCCGGGCCTTGAGCCCCGGGCGCGCACCCTCCTGGGCCAGTACCTCCTGGCCCTCAAGCGCCACCAGGACGTGCTGGACCTGCTGGACCCCCTCCTGGAAAAAGAGCCCACCCTCATCCACCACTTCCAATTGGGCGCGGCCCTGGCGGGCCTGGGCGAGCGGGAGGAGGCCCGGGCCCTGCTGCGGGCCGGGCTGGACGCCGACCCCGGCGATCTCAACGATTCCCAGGCCAAGGGCGTGAAAAACCAGATCCGGGGCCTGCTCAAGGAACTGGACGCGTTCACGGAAGCGTGACCAGGGCCACAGCTTATTAAGTTGACAATTTTAGTCGAGATTCCAGAATGGAATGTCTCGGGAGTGGTGTATGACCTCAACCTTCAATGTGGTCACCAGCCAGGAATACAAGTACGGCTTCGTGACGGACATCGAGGCGGATAGCGTCGCGCCCGGCCTGAGCGAGGACGTCATCCGCTTCATCTCGGAAAAAAAGGGCGAACCCGACTGGCTGCTGGAATTCCGCCTCAAGGCCTACCGCCACTGGCTGACCATGACCGAGCCGGACTGGGCCAAGGTGGACTACCCGAAGCCCGACTTCCAGAAGATCGTCTACTACAGCGCCCCCCGGGCCAAGGCCCCCAAGTACGCCTCCATGGACGAGGTGGACCCGGAGCTGAAGCGCACCTTCGAGAAGCTGGGCGTGCCCATCCACGAGCAGGAGGCCCTGGCGGGCGTGGCCGTGGACGTGGTCTTCGATTCCGTGAGCGTCACCACCACCTACAAGGAGAAGCTGAAGGCCGTCGGCATCATCTTCTGCAGCTTCAGTGAGGCGGTGAAGGAATACCCCGACCTGATCAAGCGGTACCTCGGCAGCGTGGTGCCCTCCTCCGACAACTTCTACGCGGCCCTCAACAGCGCGGTGTTCACGGACGGCAGCTTCGTGTTCATCCCCAGGGGCGTGGCCTGCCCCATGGACCTGAGCACCTACTTCCGCATCAACAACAAGGAATCGGGCCAGTTCGAGCGCACCCTCATCGTGGCCGAGGAAGGGGCCAGCGTGAGCTACCTGGAGGGCTGCACCGCACCCCAGTTCGACACCAACCAGCTGCACGCCGCCGTGGTGGAGCTGGTGGCCCTCGATCACGCCTCCATCAAGTACAGCACCGTGCAGAACTGGTACGCCGGCGACAAGGACGGCGTGGGCGGCATCTTCAACTTCGTCACCAAGCGCGGCCTCTGCAAAGGCAAGGCCTCGCGCATCAGCTGGACCCAGGTGGAGACCGGCAGCGCCATCACCTGGAAGTACCCCAGCTGCATCCTGCTGGGCGACGACAGCATCGGCGAGTTCTACAGCGTGGCCCTCACCAACCACAAGCAGCAGGCCGACACCGGCACCAAGATGATCCACATCGGCCGCAACACCAAGAGCACCATCATCAGCAAGGGCATCAGCGCCGGCGGCAGCTCCAACAGCTACCGCGGCCTGGTGAAGGTGCAGCCGAAGGCCGAGGGCGCCCGCAACTTCAGCCAGTGCGATTCCATGCTCATCGGCCAGTCGAGCAGCGCCAGCACCTTCCCCTACATCGAGGTGCAGAACCGCAGCGCCCGGGTGGAGCACGAGGCCACCACCAGCAAGATCGGCGAGGAGCAGCTGCTCTACTTCCAGCAGCGCGGCATTCCCGCCGAGGAAGCCATCAGCATGATCATCAACGGCTTCTGCAAGGACGTCTTCCGCGAACTCCCCATGGAGTTCGCCGTCGAAGCCACCAAGCTGCTTTCTCTCAAGCTCGAAGGATCAGTCGGGTGAAAAATCTCACCACCAAGACACCAGATATCTGTTTGTCTCGCGCATCCGCAGGGCGGATGACGAGAAGGCACCAAGAAAAGCCTTCTTTGTCTTTTGCACTTCTTGGTGTCTTGGTGCCTTGGTGGTGATCAGTTCATGTCCTGGAGTTTCGATGCTTTCAATCAAGAACCTCACTGCTTCGATCAACGGCACGCCGGTGCTGAAGGGGATCGACCTGGAGATCAAGGCGGGGGAGATCCACGCCATCATGGGTCCCAACGGCTCCGGCAAGTCCACCCTGGGCAAGGTGCTGGTGGGCCATCCGGCCTACGAGGTCACCGGCGGCGAGGTGCGTTTCGAAGGCCGGGACCTCTTCGAGCTGGAACCCGATGTCCGCGCCCGGGCCGGCATCTTCATGGGCTTCCAGCATCCCATCGAGGTGCCGGGCGTCAGCAACGCCGCCTTCCTCCGCCTGGCCTACAACAAGAAGGCCGAAGCCGAGGGCCGCGACGAACTGGATCCCCTCGAGTTCGACGACTTCATCCGCGAGAAGATCAAGCTGGTCTCCATGCGCGAGGAATTCCTGGACCGCAGCCTCAACGAGGGCTTCTCCGGCGGCGAGAAGAAGCGCAACGAGATCCTGCAGATGGCGATGCTCCAGCCTTCCATGGCGATCCTCGACGAGACCGATTCCGGCCTCGACATCGACGCGCTGCGGGTCGTCGCCGACGGCGTGAACCGCCTGCGCGCGCCCGACCGCTCGATGATCGTGATCACGCATTACCAG
>JAMPXL010000054.1 GCA_023701165.1 Geothrix sp.
CCGGGGAGCTCCCATGTCCAAATCCGCCAGCACCGCCCCCTACGACCTCCATCCCGGCGTGGCCTACGTCCAGAGCCTCATGGCCAACCTCCAGGCGAAGACCGGCCGCACCCTGGAGGCATGGGTCGCGCTTGCCCGGAAAGAGGGCCCCGCCGAAGGGCGGGCCTGCCAGGCCTGGCTCAAAGCCCAGGGACTGGGCACCACCCAGGCTTCCCTGGTGGCCCAGCGGGCCGGAGCCGGCCCAGCCCAGGCCTTCGACGACACCCCCGAAGGCTACCTGGCCGCGGCGCCGGGCTACGTGGCGGCGCAGTACGGCGGGAAGAAGGCCGCCCTGCGCCCCCTCTTCGAGCGCCTGGCGGAACGGGCCCGCACCCTGGGCGCCGATGTGAAGATCTGCCCCTGCGAAACCATCGTGCCCTTCTACCGGAACCATGTCTTCGCCCAGGTGAAGCCCTTCGCCGCGCGCCTGGACCTGGGCCTGGCCCTGGGCGATCCGGACGCCGTGGTGGATCCCGGCGGCAGGCTGAAGGACACCGGGGGCTTCGCGAAGAAGGACCGGATCACCCACAAGATCGAGATCGCCTCCGAGGCCGACCTGGAGGCCGCCCTGGCCTGGCTCGGGCGGGCCTACGAGCGGGACGCGAAGCGCTGAGGATCAGGCCGCCGGCCGCACAAGCGACCCGGATGGGCCTGCGCCTACGGGATCGCCACGCTCACGCGGTTCACCTTCAGCACGCGGTCCAGGTCCTTCGGATCCAGCCCCACCAGGAAGCCCCGGCTGCCGCCGTTGAGGTAGATGCGATCGAGGTCGAAGATCGTGGCCTCCGCATGGACGGGCATGGCCTTCTTCGTGCCCAGGGGGCTGGTCCCGCCCACCAGGTAGCCGCTGTGGCGGTGGGCCACCTCGGGCCTGCAGGGCTGGATGGACTTCGCACCGGTCTGGCGGGCCAGTTCCCTGGTGCTCACCTCGCGGTCGCCGTGCATGAGGACGATGAGGGGCGCGCCCTTCTCGTCCTCCATCACCAGGGTCTTGATGACCGCATGCTCGCTCACCCCCAGCTCCCGGGCGCTCACGGCCGTGCCGCCGTGGTCTTCGTAGCGGTAGAGGTGCTCGGTGGCGGCCACGCCCGCCTGCTTCAGCAGGCGCGTGGCGTTGGTGGAGGGCGCCTTGGACATGGCACCATGATTCCACGGCGCGGCGGGGAGCGGACCCCCTGGTGGGCCTCAGCCCTCGAAAGCCCTGAACCGGGTCCCTTCGGGGATGTCGAGGCCGAAGACCTCCCGGAGCAGGGGCAGCAGCTCCTCCGGTGCCAGTTCACGCCCCTCCACCTGCTCTCCACGGATCTCCGCGTAGGCCCGGTTCCGGAGGATCCGGCGCACCTCGGGTCCGGGGAGCTGGGCGGTGAGGGTCTTCACGAACCGCGAGTCCGGGTGGGTGCTCGTGTAGTGGTTGGCCATCTCGAAATCCACGGGGAACTGGGGCTCGGGATGGAAGGCGTAGAGGTCTGTCCAGGCGCCATCGTGGCGGGACTGGAGCACGCGGAGGGCGCCCTCCGGCGCCACCCGGTAGGTGTTCTGGAACTGGGCGTGCGCTTCACCGTCCATGGGCACGGGCCAGAGCAGACCCTCTCCACCGAAGCCCACGTCGCCAAGCCAGAAGGTGCCTTCCATGCGCACCAGCAGCAGCATGTGGGTCCGGGGCAGGATGTCCGGGGCCCCCAGGCGCACGCGGGCCTCGCAGGGGATGGCCTCGAAGCCGAGAGTCTTCAGGGCCGAGAGGAACAGCGTGTTCTGCTCGAAGCAGTAGCCCCCGCGCCGCCGCCGCACCAGCTTGTCCTGGAGCGAGGCCAGGTCCAGCCGGATGGGCAGGCCCATCTGGATGTCCAGGTTCTCGAAGGGGATCGCCGTGGCGTGGGCGAAGTGCAGGGCAAAGAGGGTATCCAGGCGTGGGGCCACCTCGCCGCCGAAGCCGATGCGCTCGAAATAGGCCTCCAGGCCGAAATCAACGGGCATGGCGGTCCTTCGGGACGGGGGTGGGGAAGTCCATGGGACCCTCCTGTCCCAGTGTCCCACCCTTCCGGCCGAATGCAGGCTGAAGGCCTGGGTGCGGCCGCAGCCCCATCGCTGTGTCGTCAAACCCTGGGCAGGCGGGGCAGAAAATAGACATCGCATGACGAGGTGGATGGGCGTACCTTTGTGACCTTCGCCCCCCCCTTAACGGAGGACCCCATGCGTCTCCTGTCCCTGTGCTTGGCCCTGGCCGTCCTGCCCCCCGTGCTTGCGGGGGACCGGGTCACGGGCCGGGCCTTCGCCACCCGTTCGGAGGTGGCGGCCCAGCACGGCATGGCCTGCACCAGCCAGGCCCTGGTGACCCAGATCGCCCTGGATGTGCTGAAGCAGGGCGGCTCCGCCGTGGATGCCGCCATCGCGGCGGACGCGGCCCTCGGCCTCATGGAGCCCACGGGCAGCGGCATGGGCGGGGACCTCTACGCCATCGTGTGGGATGCCAAGGCGAAGAAGCTGCACGGCCTCAACGGCAGCGGGCGTTCGCCGAAATCGCTCACGCTGGAACATTTCAAGAAGCTGGGCCTCACGCACATCCCCGCCCACGGCCCCCTGCCCGTGAGCGTGCCGGGCTGCGTGGACGGCTGGTTCGAGCTGCACGGGAAGTTCGGCAAGCTGCCCATGGCCCAGGTGCTGGCCCCGGCCATCCGCTACGCCAAGGAGGGCTTCCCGGTCTCGGAACTCATCGCCTACTACTGGGGCCGCAGCGTCCCGGCCCTGGGCAAGTTCCCGGGCTTTCTGGAAACCTTCACGGTGGATGGCAAGCGGGGCCCCGTGAGCGGCGAGGTCTTCCGCAACCCGCGCCTGGCGAAGACGCTGGAGCTCCTGGCCAGGGACGGCCGCGACGCCTTCTACAAGGGCGAGATCGCCCGGAAGATCGACGCCTACATGAAGGCCAACGGCGGCTTCCTCCGCTACGAGGACCTGGCGGCCCACCGCTCGGACTGGGTGGAGCCGGTCAGCGTCAACTACCGCGGCTACGACGTGTGGGAGCTGCCTCCCAACGGCCAGGGCATCGCGGCCCTCCAGATGCTCAACATCCTCGAAGGCTACGACTTCTCGAAGATCCCCTTCGGCAGCCCGCAGCACGTCCACCTGTTCACGGAAGCCAAGAAGCTGGCCTTCGAAGACCGGGCCAAGTTCTACGCCGATGCGGATTTCATGAAGGTGCCCCTCTCCTGGCTGCTGTCCAAGGACTACGCCGCCCAGCGCCGGGCCCTCATCGGCGACCGGGCCTCGCGGCGCCTGGAGGCGGGCCATCCGCCCCTGAAGGAAGGCGACACGGTCTACCTCACCACCGCCGACGGTGAAGGCAACATGGTGAGCCTCATCCAGAGCAACTACCGTGGCATGGGCAGCGGCATGACGCCCGGCGACCTGGGCTTCTGCCTCCAGGACCGGGGCGAGCTCTTCAACCTGCAAGAGGGCAACGCCAACACCTACGCCCCCGGGAAGCGCCCCTTCCACACCATCATCCCCGGCTTCATCACCAGGGACGGCCAGCCCTTCCTCAGCTACGGCGTCATGGGTGGCGAGTTCCAGCCCCTTGGGCATGTCCAGATCGTCATGAACCTGGTCGATTTCGCCATGAATGCCCAGGAGGCCGGCGACGCCCCCCGCATGAGCCACGACGGCTCCCCCGAGCCCACCGGCGAAAAGGGCAAGCTCCCGGGCACCATCCAGCTGGAGAGCGGCTTCCCCTACGAGACCGTCCGCGAGCTGATGAACCGCGGCCACGGCGTGGGCTGGCTGCTGGGCGGCTACGGCGGCTACCAGGCCATCCGCTGGGATCCGCGGCAGAAGGTCTACTTCGGGGCCAGCGAGTCCCGCAAGGATGGGCAGGCGGCGGGGTACTAGCCAAATCTAGAGGTAAGCCCCCGGATCCACGCCCCAGTCCCCAGGCTCCTGATAGTCCACGATCTGGTCCGGGGCCTTGGCAAGGTCCAGGTCGCGGGGATGGGGCCAGGCCTTCTTTCCGATGTCGTAGACCACGCGCACCGTGGGCCGGAGCAGGTCCCCGCCCTGCTCCACCACCACGGCCAGCCGCTGGCTGGACAGCCGCACCAGCGAACCCACGGGATAGATGCCCAGGGTCCGGATGAACAGCTGCACCAGCTCGCCATCCAGGTGGGTGCCGCTCCACTCGAGGAGGCGCTTCAGCACCTCGGAAGGCTCCTTGCCCTTGTGGTAGACGCGGTCGGACGTGAGGGCGTCGTAGACATCCACGATGGCGGCCATGCGTCCGATCTGCGAGATCTGGTCCCCGGCGAGGCCCCGGGGGTACCCGCCGCCGCCCACCTTCTCGTGATGCTCCCCGGCGATCTGGATGACCATCTGGGAGATCCCGGGCATGCCCTCCAGCAGCAGGCCGCTGTGGGTGACGTGGGACTTCATGATGGTGAACTCCTCCTCCGTCAGCTTCCCGGGCTTGTTCAGGATCTCGCTGGGGACCTTCGACTTCCCAAGGTCGTGGAGGAGCCCGCCCAGGCCCGCCTCCTCCACGGTGGCGGCATCCATGCCCATGGCGTGGGTGAAGGCCACCAGGAGGGCGCAGATGCTCACGGAATGCTGGAAGGTGTAGGTATCCGCCGCCTTGATCCGGGTGAGGCTGAGGAGGGCGCCGGGATTCCGCAGCACCGAGGCGTTGATCTCCTTGACCAGGGGGCGGGTCCTGGCGAAATCCACCTGCTTGCCCAGCCGGGCATCCACGAGCAGGCCTTCCATCACATCCCCAGCCTCCCCCAGGATGCGCCGGGCGGCGGCGGATTCTTCGTGCTGGGGCACCCGCCCCGGGGCCAGCGCCATTCCACCCGCGGCCGATTCCCGGAGTTCCCGCGACAACTGGTTTTCGATCTCCTCCTGGGTGGGGGCGCCCGCCACATCCGCGCCCCGCGAGGTGTCGATGTAGATCTCGTTCAGCCCCTGGTCCTTCATCTTCTGGATCTGGCCGTCGTGCCGCAGCAGGAAGCGAGGCCGGAGGAAACCGTGGTCGAGCCAGCCGCAGTTGAGGTCATGGACATACATGCCCGTCCTGAGGTCCGTCAGCCTCACCCGTTTGATCGTCATTCGATGCCTCGCCGTTCCTTTTCCCCAATCGGCGCCAGGGGGCCGGGGGGTGAGCGGTGGCCATTCGTGCCCAGGGCCAGGAGGCCGGCGCACCTTTCAGTGGGCTGGAGGCCGGGCAGCGCATGCCCGGGATGCCCTGCCGCCCCCGCCATCCCGGGATGTAGAATGGAAATCCGGACCGCGCCCAGCGGCGTTCTGAGGGGAGTTGACTGTGCTGCAAGCCTATCGCCAACATGTCGCCGAACGCGCCGCCCTGGGCATCCCGCCACTGCCGCTGACCGAGGCCCAGACCTCGGAACTGGCCAACCTGCTGGCCCATCCTCCTGCGGGCGAAGAAGCCTTCCTGCTCGACCTGCTGACCCACCGCGTGCCCGCGGGCGTGGATGACGCCGCCCGGGTGAAGGCGGCCTTCCTGGCCGCCGTGGCCGCTGGCAAGGAAAAGGTTGCCCTGGTCCCCCGCGAGAAGGCCACGGAACTGCTGGGCACCATGCTCGGCGGCTTCAACGTCAAGCCCCTCATCGATCTGCTGGAGGATGCCCAGGTGGGCGGGATCGCCGCCGAAGGCCTCAAGAAGACCCTGCTGGTCTTCGACGCCTTCGCCGACGTGAAGGCCAAGGCCGACAAGGGCAATGCGAACGCGAAGGCCGTGCTGACGTCCTGGGCCGAGGCCGAGTGGTTCACCAGCCGCCCCGAGGTGCCCCAGAGCCTCACCCTCACGGTCTTCAAGGTGACGGGCGAAACCAACACCGACGACCTGTCCCCGGCCCCCGATGCCTGGAGCCGTCCCGACATTCCCCTCCACGCCCTGGCCATGCTGAAGAACGCCCGGCCCGGCATCGAACCCGATGAACCCGGCAAGATCGGTCCCCTCAAGCAGCTCGCGGCCCTCCAGGCCAAGGGCCATCTCATCGCCTACGTGGGCGATGTGGTGGGCACGGGCTCCTCCCGCAAGTCCGCCACCAACTCGGTGCTCTGGTTCACGGGCGAGGACATCCCCTTCGTGCCCAACAAGCGCTTCGGCGGTGTCTGCCTGGGCTCCAAGATCGCCCCCATCTTCTACAACACCATGGAGGACGCCGGCGCCCTGCCCATCGAGCTGGACGTGAACGGCATGGAGATGGGCGACGTCATCGAGCTGCGCCCCTATGAGGGCAAGGCCCTGAAGAACGGCCAGGTCATCGCCGAATTCAAGGTGAAGTCCGACGTGATCTTCGACGAGGTCCGCGCCGGCGGCCGCATCCCCCTCATCGTGGGCCGCGGCCTCACCACCAAGGCCCGCGCGGCCCTGGGCCTGGCGCCCTCCACGATCTTCCGCTTCCCCGCGATCCCCAAGGACACGGGCAAGGGTTATTCGCTGGCCCAGAAGATGGTCGGCCGCGCCTGCGGCACGAAGGGCATCCGCCCCGGCACCTACTGCGAACCCCACATGACCACCGTGGGCTCCCAGGACACCACGGGCCCCATGACCCGCGACGAGCTCAAGGA
>JAMPXL010000055.1 GCA_023701165.1 Geothrix sp.
CACGGCGGCTTCCTCCAGCTTCAGGGCGTGGATGGCCTCGTGGCCAAGGTCGCGATAGGTGTCCTGCGTCATTCATTCCCCCACATCCATCCACTCGGCTGGAAGGGCCCCGGGGTTCACTTTTCGTTGTTCCTGCCGCGGGACTCCGCACCATCATGAGGGTCGGAGGCAGGACTCCCCGGCTGCGCGAAGGGTGTGGACATGAAAGTGATGGGCCTAGTGGGCTGGAGCGGGAGCGGCAAAACCAGCGCGATGGTCGAGCTGCTGCCGATCATCCGGGAACGGGGGTTCGTGGTTTCGACCATGAAGCACGCCCACCACCGGTTCGATGTGGACAAGCCGGGCAAGGACTCGTTCCGGCACCGGGAGGCCGGGGCCTCGGAAGTGCTGGTCGTCACCTCCTCCCGGTGGGTGCTCATGCATGAATCCAGGGATGAGCCGGAACCCAGCATCGAGGCCCTCATCGAGCGCATGACGCCCGTGGACCTGCTCCTCATCGAGGGATTCAAGACGCACCACCACCCCAAGCTGGAGATCCACCGCCAGTCGGAAGGAAAACCCCTCCTCCATCCGGAAGACCCCGAGATCGTGGCCGTGGCCAGCGATTGCCTCCTGCCCGGCTTGAAGGTCCCCCGGCTGGACCTGAACGACCCTGCCGCCATCGCCGATTTCATCCTCGTCCATACGGGGTTGCAGGCGTAGGGTCTGAGCCCGGGCCCTCCCGGTCCCGGGGAGATCGCTCCCACCCGTGATTCCCGTCACGCCCTGGCCCACCGGCGGCCGGTACAGTTGACGGAACCGCCCCGGCGAGGGGCATGGAGGCTTTGTGGACGCCCTGCTCGAATCCCTCGAACCGAAGACCATGTGGTCCTATTTCCTGGAACTGTCGAAGATCCCCCGCGGATCCAAGAACGAGGCCGCCGCCGCCGACTGGGTGGCCGACCAGGCCAGGGCCCTGGGCTGCGAGGTCGAGCGCGATGACGTGGGCAACGTGATCATCCGCAAGAAGGCCACGCCCGGCAAGGAAGGGCGCCCCACCACCTGCCTCCAGGCCCACGTGGACATGGTCTGCGAAAAGAACGAAGGCACCGAGCACGACTTCCTCAAGGATCCCATCCAGCTGGTGCGCGATGGCGACCTGCTGCGGGCCAAGGGCACCACCCTGGGCGCCGACAACGGCATCGGCGTGGCCGCGGCCCTGGCGGTGCTCGCCAGCAAGGACATCGCCCACGGCCCCATCGAGGCCCTGATCACCATCGACGAGGAGACCGGCCTCACGGGCGCCAACGGCCTGCAGGCGGGCCGTCTCAAGGCCAAGTTCCTCCTCAACCTCGACAGCGAGGAGGAGGGCTTCCTCACCATCGGCTGCGCCGGCGGCGTGGACACCATCGTCTCCCGCAAGCTCACCCGCACGGCCGCCCCCGCGGGCAGCCGCGCCTACCGCCTGAAGGTGTTCGGCCTCAAGGGCGGCCACTCCGGCATCGACATCCACGCGGGCCGCGGCAACGCCATTCGCCTGCTGGCCCAGCTGCTGGACGCCACCCGCGGCTTCGGCTTCGCCCTGGCCTCCATCAAGGGCGGCAACAAGCGCAACGCCATCCCCCGCGAGGCCTCGGCCATGATCTTCCTGGATCCCGCGAAGGAGGCGGCCTTCAAGGCGGCCCTGGCGGAGCACGAGGCCCACTGGCGCGCGGCCCTCGGCGCCTTCGATCCCGGCCTGCACCTGGCCCTGGAAGCGGGCGAGGCCGCCCAGGCCATGTCCCCCGCCGACACCCACGCGCTCATCCAGCTGCTGCTCTCCCTGCCCCACGGCGTCGAGGCCATGAGCCCCGACATCAAGGGCCTGGTGCAGACCTCCACGAACCTGGGCGTCATCGACACCCGCGAGAACGACGTCGAGATCAACCTGCTCACCCGCAGCTCCATCGACGCCTCCAAGGTGGCCCTCTCGGCGCGCATCGCGGCCACCTGCGCCCTGGGCGGCTTCGAAGCCCACACCACCGGCGGCTACCCCGGCTGGAAGCCCGAGCCCAAGGCCTCCCTGGTCCAGGTCGTCCAGGACGCCAACCAGAAGACCTTCGGCAAGCCCCTGGAGATCATGGCCATCCACGCGGGCCTGGAATGCGGCCTCATCGGCGAGAAGTACGCCGGCATGGAGATGGTGTCCTTCGGTCCCAGCATGTGGGATGTCCACACCCCCGACGAGCACGTGAGCATCCCCTCCGTGGGCAACTTCTGGAAGCTCCTGACCTCCGTCCTGGAAGCCGTGTAGCCCTTCCGATCACGGCCCTTGGCTGAGGCCAGGGGCCGTGATAGCCTTGTTGCTTCCGCCTTCAGGTGGAAGCCAGGGAGAGTTGTCCGAGTGGTTTAAGGAGCACGCCTGGAAAGTGTGTGTAGGTCAAAAGCCTACCGAGGGTTCGAATCCCTCACTCTCCGCCACATGAAGCCGCCGAAAGGCGGCTTTTTTTTGGCGGAACGTGAGGGATTCGAAGTCACAGAACCGCTGGCCTCCGCATTTCATGGAGACCGACGCCGGATGTCGAGGGTCACGGCCCCTTCACCACCGGCTCCATGACGCTGCACGGCGCGCAGCGGTGGAAGAACTCCCCGCGCCGGGTGCTGGGGATGATCCGCATGGGCTGGCCGCAGGTGGGACAGGGGGCGCCGTGGACCTGCGGGGCGGGGGCGTCCTGGAGCTCGGCCACCACCCCGGACACGAAACCGCGGATATCCGTCATGAAGGCGGCGCGGGTCTCCTCGCCGCGCCGCATGCGCTCCAGGCGGGCCTCCCAGCTGCCGGTCAGCTCGGCGCTGCGCAGGGCTTCCGCCGGCAGGCCCTGGATGAGCCGGATGCCCTTGTCCGTGGGCAGCAGGAGGTTGCGCTTGCGCTCGATGTAGGCGCGCTTGATGAGGGTCTCGATCATGTTGGCCCGCGTGGCCGGCGTGCCCAGGCCGCAGTCCCGCATGGCTCCGCGCAGGGCCTCGTCGTCCAGATCCCGCCCCGCGCCCTGCATGGCCGACAGCAGGTCCCCCTCGCTCATGCGCTTGGGGGGGGTGGTCTTGCCCTCCTTGGGCTGCAGGGAGCTGACGTCGACGGCGTCTCCCTTCTTCACCACCGGAAGGCCGCCCTCGAGGTCATCCTCGGCCTCCTCTTCTCCCTCGGCGGGATCCGCCGCCTTCTCCGCCTTCTTGCGCCGGTAGGGCGGATCCACGGCGGACCAGCCCTCCTCCTTCACGACGGTGCCGCTGGTCTTGAAGGTCTCGCCTTCGACCTCGGTGATGAGGGTGGTCTTGGCCTCCACGCGCTCCGGGAAGTAGGCCCCCAGGAAGCGCCGGGCGATGAGGTCGTAGATGCGCAGTTCGTCGCCCGCCAGGCCCCGGGCGGGCTTCTCCGTGGGCACCAGGGCGGCGTGGTCCTCCACCTCCTTGTCGTTGACGAAGCGCTTGTCCAGCTTCACGGGCCACTGTTTGCGCAGCTGGTCGAGGAAGGGCTGCAGGTCCGTGAGCTGCCCCTGGGCCAGGGCCTTGATCCACTGGGGCGCCTTCTGGGCGTCGGCCTCCGTGAGGTGGCGGCTGTTGGTGCGGGGATAGGAGATGAGCTGCTTTTCGTACAGGTTCTGCGCCAGGCCCAGGGTGCCCTCGGCCGTGAAGCCGAAGCGCCGGTTGGCCTCCTTCTGCAGGGCCGTGAGGTCGTAGAGCAGCTCGGGCTTCTTCTTTTCCGTCCGGCCCGTGGCGCTGCGGATCTTCCCGGGCTTGCCCGCCAGGGCCGCGGCCAGGGCCTTCGCTTCGGCCTCGGTGGCGAAGCGCTCCTGGGTCTGGCCGTCCTGTTCCCTGAACCAGCGGCCTTCATAGCTCCCGTTGGGGTGCGCGAACCGGGCCCGCAGGGTCCAGAAGGGCTGGGGCTTGAAGTCGCGGATCTCCAGCTCGCGGCGCACCAGCAGGGCCAGGGTGGGCGTCTGCACGCGGCCCACGCTCCACACGCCGTCTTCGGCCCCGGCGCGGCGCATGCGCAGGGTCTGGGCCCGGGTGGCGTTGATGCCCACCAGCCAGTCCGCCTCCTGGCGGCTGCGGGCGGCATCCCGGAGCCCGGTGTAGGCCTCTCCGGGCTTCATGGCCGCATAGGCCGCCTGGATCGCCTCCGGCGTGAGGCTGGACGTCCAGAACCGTTTCACGGGCTTGGCGCACTCCGCCAGGCGGTAGACCAGGTCGAAGATCAGCTCCCCCTCGCGCCCGGCGTCCGTGGCGTTCACGATCTCGGTGATGTCCTCCCGGTTGAGCAGGCGCGCCACCACCTCGAACTGGTCCTTCGTCTGCTCGATGGGCGCGTAGCGGAAGGGCTCGGGGAAGATGGGCAGGCGGTCCCAGCGCCAGGCCTTCCAGGCGGGATCGTAGCCTTCGGGATTCAGGGCCTCCACCAGGTGTCCCACGCACCAGGTCACCACCAGCCCGTTCCCCTCGATGAGGCTCCGGCCGCGTCCCGGCAGGCCCAGGGCCTCCGCCAGGGCGCGGCCCATGCTGGGTTTCTCGGCGATGATCAGGCGCAGGACGGCTCCCGGGAGCGGATCCCATTGTACGGGAGGCTTCGGGTTCTAGAGGCCCAGGGCCCTGGGCAGGCGCGGGCTGGAGATGAGGTCCACGAAGGCCGCCCAGCGCCGGCCGGGATCCGCCACGGTGCCGCCCTGCCCCTCGACCCACTGCCGCACGAGCTGCTCACCCAGGTTGTAGTTGATGACGTAGCTGCGGTACGTGTCGATGAAGCGGAGGCGCTGGGCGGCCTGGGCCTCCGTGCGAAGGGAGTACCGCACCAGGAAGGCCGCGGCCTCGTCCCGGCTGAGGTGCCCATCCAGGAGGCCCCCGGCGGCTTCGTTGTCCGCAAAGGCCAGCACCTTCATCTCCGCCTGCACCCGGGCCCAGCGCTCCGCTTCGACCGGATCGAGGCCCGCCAGGGGGAACAGCACGTCGCGCTCGAAGGCCAGGCGTTCCGCCCCCGGAAAGGCCACCTCGATGCCGAAGTTGGCCGTGCCTTCCGCGATGAGGGACTGCGGAGAGAACAGCGGGTAGACCGTGAACTCCACCCAGCCCCGGCCCCCGGGCGGGGCCTGGGCGAAGCGCTGCTCCAGCATGGCGTTGTAGACATGGTGCCCCGGATAGCCCTCGTGGGCAGCCAGGTCCAGGGCCCGGTCCATGGCGATAGGCAGGTCCAGGTTCACCTGGATCACCGAGTTCCCGCCGCCCTGGTACCAGTTGTAGGCGGACCAGGATTTGCCCGTGACGTACTCCACGCGGAAGTGGTCCGAAGCGGGCAGCGCCGCGTGGCGGCGGGTGCGCTCCCGGGCCTCGGCGATGGCTGCCTGGAAGACCGCGTCGATCCGTGCGGCGGGCACGAGCACCCGCTCCCGGGCCTTCTGGTAGCGCTCCTGCACGGAGCCCGGGCCCTCGAGGATCCGGTCCAGCCGCGCCAGGGCCGCTTCGAAGGTGGCTTCCGGGAGGCGGGGTGGCCGGACCTGGTAGAGGGCCTCGGCCTCGTCATCGAAGCTGAAGCGGTGGCCCTGCAGCCGCGCCACATGGGCCTCCACGGCCCCCAGCTGCCCCAGGAGGTAATCGCGCCGCAGCCCCTCGCCCTCCGGCGCCTCCGCCACGGAGAGGCCCTCCAGGAGGCGCCGGGCCTCGGCGCGCAGCTCCGGAAGGGGGCGCGGCGCCCCCGCTTCGGCGGCCTCCTTCCAGGCCGCAGGGCCGTAGTAGGCGTCCACGAAGTGGGCGTCGTGGCGGCCCACCGCCAGCACCAGGTTCACGTAGTCCGAAGCCCATCCTGAAAGTGCCATGGTCGCGCCCCCTGCTTCATGGAACGAAAGAAGGGGGCCATGGGCCCCCTTCTTTCGTGCTGGATCGATCGACTACTTCTTCTTGCCCTTGGGGGCGGCCTTCTTGGCGACCTTGGGCTTCGCAGCCTTGGCGGCCTTCGAGGCCTTGAAGCTCATGGACTTGGAGGCGGCGATCTTGATGGGCAGCCCAGTCTGGGGGTTGCGGCCGGTGCGGGCCTTGCGGGTCTTCTGGCTGAAGGTGCCGAAGCCCACCAGCGTCACCTTGCCGCCCTTGCCGACGTGGCCGGCGATGCAGTCGAGGAAGCAGCCGATGGCAGCAGCCGCGGCAGCCTTGGTGATGTCGGCAGTCTTGGCGACGGCTTCGACGAGTTCAGCCTTGGTGAGGTTCTCGGCCATGTTGCTGGCCTCCTGTGTGAGAGCGCCAACGGGCGCTGGTTGATTTGTCGATTGGATCTTGCCGTAAATTCCTATCAATTCAAGCACAGAAAATTTCAGTTTTCTCGAATCGGAGTGAACTTTCCTTCAGGATCTGCGCGGCCTGGGCGGTCCGGGCCCCCGAGGCGAGGCCGCTTCCTCGACGATCCATCCCCATCCGGCGGCCCTGAGGCGGAACGCCCATCGGCCCATCCACAGGGCCTCCGCGAGGGGCAAGCGCCTCGGCGGTCACTCCCCGCGGAGGACATCCATGGGTTTCACATTCAGGACGCGGAGGCTTCCAGCCACGCCCACAGCCAAGGTCAGCCCGGCCGCGGCGGCC
>JAMPXL010000056.1 GCA_023701165.1 Geothrix sp.
CCCAACAGGCCGGACTATCCGATCCCCCCTACCCTCAAGGGCCATGTCCACTTCGACCTGGCCGAGGGCATTCCCCCCGGAGTCAGCGTACTGGTGGTGGGCGGCGGCAATACCGCCCTGGAATACGTGGAGTACCTGTATGCGGGACGCTCCGTGACCCTGGCCCACCGCGGCGCCGAATTCGCCAAGGCCAACGAAGTCAACCGGAAGATCCTCCAGGACCTGGAGGCCTCCCGGCAGGCCACCGTCTGGCGGAATGCCGGCATCGCCTCCCTGCGCGATGCCGGGGAAAACCCCCGGGTCGAAGCCACCTTCAAGGATGGCCCAGTGGCCCGCTTCGACCATGTGGTGTTCGCCTTGGGCGGGGCCACACCGGAGGGCTTCCTGCGCCAGGCGGGGGTCGAACTGGACGGCAAGCACCCCCGGGTGGACCACCGGTTCCATTCCACGGTGCCGGGCCTCTTTCTGGCGGGAGACCTGGTGGCCGGGGGCAAGGGATCCATCGTCAAGGCCTTCAACACAGGACGGGCCGTGGTGTGGGAGGGCCTCTGCCAGGATCATCTGGAATGCCGCATCCCGGATGCCGGGGATCCCGCGTGACTGGCGCCTTGGCCATCCTCGGCCCCGGAACCCTGGGCCTGTCCGCGGCCCAATGGGCGGCGGAATGCGGCCTGGAGGTGCGCCTGCTGGGCCGGGACCTGGGCCATGCCCGGCGGGGCCTCCAGGGCGTCGAGCGGCGCTGGGACTCCGCCCTCCGCAAAGGGGCGATGACTCCCGTTGACCGGGACCGGGCTCTGGGTCTGCTCCAGGCCAGAGCCTTCACCCCGGAATCCCTGGCGGGGGTCTCCTGCTTCCTTGAAGCCCTTCCCGAATCCCTCGACCAGAAGGTCCCGGCCCTGGCCTCGGCGGCGGCCTGGGGAGAGGAGGGCCTGCTCCTGCTCTCCGGCACCTCCGCCCTGCCCATCGCAGAAGTGGCGCAGGGCAGCGGAACCCGTGGACGGCTGCTGGGTTTCCACCTCTTCGTGCCCGTGCCCAGGATGGCCCTGGTGGAACTCGCGGTGCCAGAGGGCACGCCGGAACCCCTGGTGGCCCGGGCCAGGGCCCTGGGAGCGGCCTTGCGCAAGCGGGTGGTGGCGGTCCAGGACCAGCCGGGCTTCGCCGCGGCCCGCATGGCGTTGGCCCAGGGCCTGGAGGCCATGCGCCTGCTGGAGGCCGGGGTGGCCTCGCCGGAGGACCTGGACGCCCTCATGACGCTGGGCTACGGCCATCCGGTGGGTCCCCTGGAGCTCTCTGACCGCGTCGGCCTGGACCTGCGCCTGCGCATCGCCGAGGGCCTGTCCTTGGCCACCGGCGACCCGCGATTCGAGCCGCCCCGCCTCCTCCGTGAGAAGGTGGCCCGCGGCGAAACCGGCCGGAAGTCGGGCCGTGGTTTCTTCCGCTGGGATGGCCAAGGGAGGCGCCTGTGAATCCGCTCGTGCTCGTCGTGGGCGGCCTCGCCCTCCTCTTCGTGATCTATGTCGCAT
This sequence comes from Geothrix sp., assembly GCA_023701165.1. GTDB lineage: Bacteria > Acidobacteriota > Holophagae > Holophagales > Holophagaceae > Geothrix. The sequence goes on from JAMPXL010000056.1 coordinate 1,524, forward strand.
ATCGGATCGGCAAGGTGCTGCTGCGGGTCTTGGTGGGTCTCGCCGCGCTGGCTCTGCTAAGCTGGGGGCTCTGGAACCTGTTCCATTCCTGAATCCCAAGCCTCCCGAGGAGCAAGCATGGCCGCCATCTCCTGCACCCACTGCGGCGCCGATCTGACCGCCCCCCAGAGCGTGCGCATTGCCGAGTACCAGTTTGGCCGCCTGGAGAAGGTCGCCGAGGATCCCGGGTTCAAGTACCACTTCGAGCAGGCGGACAACTTCACCATCCTCTGCAACAGCTGCAAGCGCCTCGTCCGCACCCTTCCCATCGCCAAGTAGGTTTTTCATCCCAACAAGGAAACGGCCCCGATCGGGGCCGTTTCCTTGTATCAGGGTGGACCTATTGGCGCAGGACGCGCGGCGTGATGAAGATCAGCAGTTCGCTGTTCTTCTCGGCCTTGGTGTCCTTACGGAAGAGAAAGCCCAGGAGGGGGATCTTGGAGAGGAAGGGAACCCCCGTCTGGCCTTTGCTGCTGCTCGTCACATAGACGCCGCCAAGCACCGCCGTGCCGCCGTCCCGCACGAGCATCTGGGTTTCGAGCATCTTGCGGAGGATGGTGGGGGTGCCATTCACGGTGCGGCTGAAATCGGCCTCGGCCTTCTCCAGCTTGATGTCCATGATGATGGTGCCCTCGTTGGTGATCTGGGGCGTCACATCCAGCTGGAGGTTCGCATCAATGAAGGCGACCGTGATGGCGCCGCCGGCGGCGCCGCCCTGCTGGGTGGGATAGGGGATCTTCTCGCCGCTGAGGATGGTGGCCTTCTTGTTGTTCTGGGTCACGACCTTCGGGGACGACACGATCTTGAGCGTGCCCTCGGATTCCATGGCCTGCAGGACCGCGTTGATGCTGAAGCGGTTGCTGAGGAAGGAGAGCCAGACTTCGCCCGCGGGAGCGGCGAGGGAGGTCACGCCTTCCTTGCCAGGGGACCAGGCCACGGCGGCCTGCTGCCCCGAGGGGGCGCGGTTGAAGCCCTGCACGCCGTTCCAGAAGGGGGACTGGGTGCCCACCCAGGGGGTGCCGGTCGTGCCGGCCCCGCCACTGATGGCCACGCTGCCGCTGTTGGACTGGGGCCACTTGACGCCGAACTGGCGCTGCCAGTCCTTGTTGGCCTCGACCACGCGGGCTTCGATCTGCACCTGCTGGATCTGGACGTCCAGGGTCTCCAGCAGCTCGAGGATGACGGGAATGCGCTGGGGCAGGTCGGTGATGATGAGGGAATTGGTGCGGTCATCCAGGATGGCGGAGCCGCGCTTGGTCATCATGTCCTTGAGGATCTTCTGGACGTCGCCGACCTTCGCGTAGGAAAGCGGGCGCGTGATGGTCTGGAGCTCCCCGGCCAGGGCCTTGGTCTCCTCCAGCTTCTTGCGCTCTTCCTCTTCCTTCTGGAGCTTGTCGATCTTGGCCACGCGCAGGACCCCGTTGTGGATCTCCTTGCCGAGGCCCGCGTTCTTCAGGACCACATCCAGGACCTGGTCCCAGGGGGTGTCCGTGAACTTGAAGGTGTAGCTGCCGGTAACGTCAGGATCCGCCACCAGGTTCAGCTTCCCGGTATCCGCGAGGATGCGCACGAAGTCCCGGATATCCGCGTTCTGAAGGTCGATGGTGATCTTGGCGCCGGTGTACTTGGCCGAGGCCTCGCCAAGGGTGCGGCCGGTGGACCGGGTCTGGACCGGTGCGGGAGCCTTTTCCGCTTCGGGCACCTGGACCGCATCAGGGGTGGCCACCGGGAGGGCGGTGGAAGCAGCCAGCTGAGGCAACAGCTGGAAGGAGCTGCCGACAGAAGGCAGGCTGGCCAGCGGTTTCACCGAAACCTGGACTGGCGTGGCCTCAGGCGCGGAGGGCGCCGCCACGGGGGCGGCGGCCGCCACAACCTGGGGAGGAGCCGCGGAGAGGGTGGCAGGAAGCGGCAGGACCTCGGGGCGATAGACTCCTTCGATCCTGGCCTGGACACGGCCCTCACCGGGGCTCAGCAGCAGCTGGACGCCATCCGGCATGGAGCCCACGACCACCTGGGTGCCCGGGGCCACTTCGAGAACCAGCCGCGTCACGGGCCTGGGAGTGGTGGCGAACTGGGCCAACCGGGCCTTCTGGACCAGGGGATGGGCCAGGAGGGTCAGGTCCTTCTTCGTGACGGCGGTCCCCCGGTCCACTCCAGGCAGATCCAGCACCACGCGAAGGGGGCTGGAGAGCACCTGGACGGAGGGATGCCCCGCCATCCCCGGAATCCGGAGCGACACTCTGGCGCCCGCTCCGGCGGGCTCCATGGTCGCCGCGGCCAGGGTGGCCTTGGAGAAGGCGGTGGTTTCCGTGGACGGCGCGGCAAGGAGGGACCCCGTGTGGATCCCCGCCAGGACCACGCCCCCTGCGACCAGCAAGGAACTCAGGCGAGCATTCATCGTTTACCCTCCTCACGCATAAATTTCTTCGTGATGGTGCGGAATACAGAGCGGTTGGTGGTGTTCAGTTCCCATTGATGGAACGTCACGGCCTTGTCGGTGATGCTGGTGATCTCGCCGTCCTTGAAGCGGTGGCCCACGGGGAGCCAGCGGACATTCCCGCGGCTGTCGGACACGACCGCAAAGTTCTTGCCGTCCTTCCGGATCATCCCCTTCACCGAGATGTCCTCGATGACATCGAGTGCATCGGTGGGCCGGTCATCGCGGGGGGCCGAGAACGGATCTCTCTGCAGCGCGGGTTTGTAAGGCGTGATCTTGATGAGGGCCACATCCTGGGCGGGAGGCTCCGCGGCAGGAGCGGCCGCTGGCTTGGCCGCAGGATCGGACTGGGCCACCAGGGCGAGCCCGGCGAACAAGGGAAGGTGCAGGAGTCGATGGATCATGGCGGTTTCCTCAATCCTCCCTGGCATCGGACTTCGAGGCCGGTGCCTTGGCTGGCTTCTTGGCGGGCGCCGCCGCAGGCGTTTCAGGATTGTAGACAAAGGCGCTGATGAGGCATTTCACCGTGGCCGGATAGACGCTGCGGTTGTCGGACTTGCGGACGAATTCGATGTTCGACACGTTGATGATCTTGTCGTAGCCGGAGATCAGCGAGGCGAACTGTCCGAAGGCGTGGTATCCCACACGGAACTCGAACTCCACCGGTTTTTCGGTGTAGTAGGTGTCCCTGCGTTCCGGCTTGAGGGAGAAGGCAACCTGATCGATGCCGGCGTCATCCGCGATCTTCTTGATGCGGTAGGGAATCTCGCCGTAGTCCGCCTCGGAGGGCATGATCTTGATCAGCTCCTCGATGCGCTTGTCCTGCTTGGCCACCTCTTCGCGCAGCTTCTCGTAGCTGGCCTTGAGCAGGCGGCCCTTATCCACTTCAGCCTGGAGGGAGGTCACATCGGCCCGGATGGCTTCCAGCTCGCCCCGCTTCCCGCCGAGCAGGAAGTAGACCAAGCCGGTCAGGACGATACCCGCCACCGCACCGACGCCGATCTGTTTCTGAAGCTGGGGATTCATGGCCTACCTCAGACAGCGTTCTGGAGTTCGAAGGAGATCGTGAAGTCGAAGGAGCCAGTGCTCCCCCGCTTCGCACCCGGGTAGTTGATCTTCTTGAACCAGCGGGTGCGGGACTGGAGGTTCCCATAGAAGGCGTTGATGGCCTCGAAGTTCCGGGCCTCGCCTTCGATGGTGATGATGGATCCCTTCTGGGAGATCTTCTTGAACCACACATCGTCGGGAAGGCTGTTGGCGAGCTCTTCGAGGAAGTGGACCGGAAGCGACTGTTGACGCTTGAGGGTGGTCATCACCTCTTCCTTCTTCTGGAGGGCGGCCTTCTTTTCCCGGAAGGTCTTCTCCAGGGCGATGTAGGGCTCGTACTGCTTCTTGTCGCGCTCCAGGTCGGCCTTGAGCTTCTCCGCCTTGGTGAATTCGCTGTTCAGCCAGAGGTAGTAGGCACCGCCGAGGGCGGCGAAAAGGAGCCCCACCACCACACCGGCGATGGGCAGGCTGGAGCGGCTTCCGCCCTCGCCCCGGTAGACCTGGACGGGCTCGGCGGACGCCTTGTCGGCCCCCTTCTTGCCTCCGCCCTGAGCCAGCGCGTCTCCCAGCAGGTTGATCTTGATCATCGGTCCCCCACTTGGCGCAAGGCCAATCCGACGACAACGGCCGCGCCGCCGCCGATCTCACGGACGGTCATGGGATCCTCGGTCCGGCCATCGATGTCGATGAGCTGGAAGGGATTGAACCGGTCCACCGACACTCGGAGCCGGTCACTCAGCACGTCCATCAGTCCGTGGATCATGGACCCTCCGCCGCTGACCAGCACCCGGTCGAGGCGGTCCACCTTGAAGCTGCTCTTGAAGAAATCGAGGGTCCGGCTGAGTTCGTCCGCGAAGGCATCCGACACGGCGTTGATCGAAGGATGGATCTCCTCGGGGTCGTGGCCCTCTGAAGGCTGGTTCCGTTTCAGGCGTTCCGCGCCTTCCCGGGTCACCCCCCAGTCCTCCATCAGTTTTTCGGAATACCGGCCGCTCCCCCAGGCCATGTCGCGCCAGAACACCGACTTGCCGCCCACCATCATGGTGAGGTTGGTGAACGTGGCACCCATGTTGACCAGGGCGACGACCTCGTCCCGTCCCCCGCCCACCGTGTTCGCCTCGTAGGCGTTCTGCACGGCGAACACATCGACATCCACCACCTTGGGGCTGCAGCCGGCCTGGGCCACACAGCTCACATAGGCTTCGAGCTTGTCCTTGCGGCAGGCCACCAGGACCACGTCCATGTTGCCGTCCGCGGCCCGCTCCTCAATGAGGTAGTAGTCCAGGGCGTAGGAGTCCAGACCCTGTCCGGCGGGGAAGAAACTCTCGGCTTCCCAGCGGACGGATTCCGCGAGTTCAGCCTGGCTCATCAAGGGGAATGTCACTTTTTTGACCATCACCTGCTGCCCTGACACGGAGATGGCCACATCCTTGGCTTTGATTTTCTGTTCTGCCAGAACCTGGCGGATAGCTGACGCCA
>JAMPXL010000057.1 GCA_023701165.1 Geothrix sp.
GCACGGGCTGCTGTCCTTCGAAGAGGTCATGTGGCAGAGCTCCAACATTGGTGCCGCCAAGATGGGCATCCGCCTCGATCCCGCCATGCACTACCAGTACCTGCGGAAGTTCGGCTTCGGCGATCCCACGGGCCTGAACTTCCCCGGCGAAAGCGCCGGCCGCCTCATCGCCCCGGACCGCTGGACCGTGCCCACCCAGTACACCCTGTCCTACGGCTACGGCCTCAATACGACGCCGCTCCAGATCCTCATGGCCGGCTGCGCCCTGGCGAACGGCGGCAAGCTCATGCAGCCCATCCTCGTGCAGCGCATCTACAACGACAAGGGCCTGCTGCTGAAGGAATTCAAGCCCACCGTGCGGGCCCAGGTCCTCAGCGAGGAGACGGCGAGCATGATGAAGGAGACGCTCAAGGGCGTCATCACCCAGGGCACGGGGAAGAAGGCCATGCTCGACAACGGCGTGGAATCCTTCGGCAAGACCGGCACCAGCCGCAAGCTCATCGACGGGAAGTACGACCCGAAGCGCCATTTCGCCTCCTTCATGGGGTTCTTCCCCGCCGACAAGCCCCAGTACGGCGTGCTGGTGATGCTGGACGATCCCGCCGGCGACACCACCGGCGGCGATGTGGCGGCGCCCCTGTTCAAGCGCATCGGCGACGGCATCCTGCGGTTCCGGCAGACCACGCCCGATCCCGACCGCGAATCGGACCTGAAGCTGTCCCTGCGCGACTGGCCCGTGAGCGAGACCGACGAGGCGGCGCTCCATGTGGAGCGGGGCCGGGTGCCTGACCTCAAGGGGCTCAGCCTCAAGGCCGCCATCCACCGGGTGGTGCTGGTGGGCGGGAGCCCCAAGGTGGAGGCCGCGGCCGGCCCCACGGCCACCCACGTGGTGGGCCAGAGCCCCGAGCCCGGCACGCCGCTGGAGCCGGGCACCGTGGTGAAGATCAAGGCGGGGATGCCATGAAGCTCGATGCGCTCATCAACGGGATCGCCCTGCGGCGCTCCGGCCCGGACGCCGAGGTGGTGGACCTCACCAGCGACAGCCGCGAGGTGGGCCCCGGCTGGGCCTTTCTCGCGCTGAAGGGCGAGCAGGCGGATGGCGCCGCCTTCGTGCCGCAGGCATTGGCGCAAGGCGCCAGCGCCATCTTTTCTGCTTCCGGCGTGTCTGCGCCGGAAGCCGTTGTGGACTGCGCCTTCACGGGGGATCCCCGCCTGCAGATGGCCGAACTGGCCCGCCGCCTGCACGGCGAACCGGACCGCCGCCTGGCGCTCATCGGCGTCACGGGCACCAACGGCAAGACCACCACCACCACGCTCATCCGCCAGCTGCTGCGGGGCGCCGGGATCGGCTGCGGCCTGGTGGGCACAGTGCTGAACGCCGCGGGCGACCGGGAAGAAGAGGCTGTCCGCACCACGCCCGAAAGCCCAGCCTTCTACCGCTGGCTGGCGCGCAGCGTGGCGGCGGGCGACGCGGCCTCGGCAGTGGAGGTGAGCAGCCACGCCCTCTGCCTGGGCCGGGTCCACGGGGCCCGCTTCCGTGTGGGCGTCTTCACGAACCTCACCCAGGACCACCTGGACTACCACGGCACCCTGGAGGCCTACTTCGAGGCCAAGCGACGGCTCGTGGCCCAGTGCGAGCGCTTCCTGGTGAACGCCGACGACCCCTGGGGCCGGGGCCTCCTGGAGCGGGAAGGCCACGTCAGCTACGCCGTGGACCGGCCCGCCTGCTACCGCGCCCACGGCCTGGACCTGGGGCCCACCGGGACGCGGTTCACACTGCACTCCGCCCAGGGGAGCTGGGACGTGCAGAGCCCGCTGCTGGGCCGCTTCAACGTCTACAACCTGCTGGCGGCTCTGGCGGCCTGCGCCGAGGCCGGCTTCGACCTGGACCGCCTGGTGCCGGCGGCGCGGAAGGTCAGCGGCGCTCCGGGCCGCCTGGAGCGCGTGGACTGCGGCCAGCCCTTCGGCGTGATGGTGGACTACGCCCACACGCCGGACGCCCTGGAGAAGCTGCTGGCCGAAGGCCGCCGCCTGCTGCCGCCCGGCGGCCGCCTGCACGTGCTCTTCGGCTGCGGGGGCGACCGCGACCGCGCCAAGCGCCCCCTCATGGCCGCCGCAGTGGCCGCCGGGGCAGACGTGCTCTGGCACACCAGCGACAATCCGCGCACGGAGGATCCCGGGCGCATCCTGGACGACGCCGCCCCGGGGATTCCGGAAGCCCTCCGCGCCGACGCGGCCCGCTACCACCGGAACGCCGATCGCCGGGAATCCGTGCGCCAGGCCCTGGCCGACTGCCGCCCCGGCGACCTGCTGCTGCTGGCGGGGAAGGGGCATGAGCCCTACCAGGAGATCCACGGCGTGAAGCATCCCTACAGCGACCGCGCCGCCGTGGAGGCCGCCCTGGCCCATCCATTCCGGGTGGGGCCATGACTGTCGCCGCCTCAGGAAAAGCAGGAACGCAGAGGCCACAGAGGGCCACAGAAGACGCAGAGAAATGCCCTGAGATGGATCCACAACAGGTTCTTGGAATCGCTCAAGTGTCATCATCGCTTTTCTCTGTGTGCTCTGCGATTCTCTGCGTCCTCTGTGTTCCGCTTTTTTGGGGTCCCCAGTGACGCGCCTCCTCCATGTCGCGGGATCGGATGATCCGGCCATCTTCGAGGCCGCTTCCCTGCTGCGGGCGGGGCGGCTGGTGGCCTTTCCCACGGAGACCGTGTACGGGCTGGGCGCGGATGGCCTCAATCCCGAGGCCGTGGCGGGGATCTATGCCGCCAAGGGACGCCCCGCCACCAACCCCGTGATCCTCCATGTGGCCGACGTGGCCGCCGCCCGGGCCCTGGTGTCCCATTGGCCGGAGGCGGCCACGGACCTGGCCGCGCGCTTCTGGCCCGGGCCCCTGACCCTGGTGCTGCCGGCTTCGGCGGCGGTGCCCGCCATCGTCCGCGCAGGCGGCCCCTCCGTGGCCCTGCGCTGCCCGGCCCATCCCGTGGCCCTGGCCCTGATCCGCGCCGCGGGGCGGCCCCTGGCCGCGCCCAGCGCCAATCGCAGCCAGCACCTGTCACCGACGCTGGCCCAGCACGTGGCCTCCAGCCTGGGCGAGGCGGTGGATCTGATCCTCGACGGCGGGCCCACGGAGGCGGGCCTCGAGTCCACCATCCTGGATCTCACGGGGGAGCGGTCCCGCATCCTGCGCCCCGGCCCCATCGGACCCGCGGAGCTGGCGGCCCTGGTGGGGCCCGTGGACCGGTGGGAGGGGGCCGTCCATGCGGGCGAGGTGCAGGCCGCGCCGGGCATGGCGGAGCGCCACTATGCGCCCCGGGCGCGGCTGGATCTGGTGGCGCCAGGGACTGGACTTCCGGAGGCCTCTGGCGCCGTGGCCTACGTGGGCCTGGGAAAGCTTCCGGCGCTGCCCGCAGGCATCCGCGGGATTCTGCTGCCCCTGGATGCGGACGCGGTGGGGACGCGCCTCTACGCCCTGCTGCACGAACTGGACGACGCGGGGTTCGACCGCATCGTCATGGAGCGGCCGCCGGAAGACGATGCCTGGCTGGCGGTGCGGGACCGCCTGCGGCGGGCCTCCGCGAAGGAGCGGCCATGAGGCTCTGGTCCCTGTCCGAGGCCGCCGCCCAGGTGGGCGGCGAGGTGCTGGGCGACGGCGCCGTGGTGCCCTCCTCCCTGTCCATGGATACCCGGACCCTCCAGGCCGGGGCCTGTTTCGTGGCTCTGCGGGCCGAGCGGGACGGCCACGCGTTTGCCGCCCAGGCCGTGGAGCAGGGGGCGAAGGCCCTGCTGGTGGATCATCCCCTGGACATCGATTGTCCACAATGGGTGGTGCCCGATACCCTGGCGGCCCTCCAGCGCTGGGGCCAGGCCCGGCTGGCGGCGGTGCGGCCCCGGGCCGTCTTCGGCGTCACGGGCAGCGTCGGCAAGACCAGCACGAAGGAGCTGTTGGCGGCGGCCCTGGGCGCCTGGAAGACCCCCGGGAACCGCAACAACACCCTGGGCCTGCCCGAAGCCCTGGCCACCCTGCCGGAAGGGCTGGACGCCGCGGTGCTGGAGATGGGCATGAGCACGCCGGGGGAAATCCGGCGCCTGACGGAGATCGCGCCCCTGGACTTCGGCCTCATCACCATGGTGGGCACGGCCCACGCGGAGAACTTCGCCAAGGGGCAGGAGGGCATCGCCGAGGCCAAGGGCGAGCTGGTGGCGGGCCTGGTCCGGGGCGGCGTCTGGGGCCACCTGGCCTCGGACGCCTGGTGCCGCTGGATCGCGGCGCAGCCCTGGGCCGGGCACGCCGAGGCCCTGCCCGTGGGCGAGGGACAGGCCTATGGCTGGGAGGAAGCCCGGTCCCTGGGGGCGGCGGGGGAGAGCTTCCGCATGCGGACGCCCCAGGGCGCCTTCCCGGTGCGGATCCAGCTCCCCGGCGAGCACCAGGTGCGCAACGCAGCCCTGGCCGCGGCCATCGCCATCCACGCCGGGTACGATCCGCAGCGGGTGGCCGCGGGCCTCGGCGCCGTGGTGCCCGAACCCGGCCGGGGGCGGCTCCACGCCATCCCCGGAGGCGGCTGCCTGCTGGACGAGACCTACAACGCCAGCCCTGATTCCATCCTGGCCTGCGCCCGGGCCCTGCTGCAGCTGCCCGGTGGCGAGGCCGTGGCGGTCCTGGGCTCCATGCGGGAACTGGGCCCGGAGGCCTCCCGGATCCACCGGGAGACCGGCGCGGCGCTGAAGGCGCTGGGCCTGGCGCGGCTCTGGGCCTTCGGGGAGTTTGCCGGGGCCTACGCCGATGGCTTCGGCCTCCGGGCCGTGGCCTTCCCGGACTTCGAGGCCCTGCGCGACGATGCCGCGGGACTCTCCGCAATCCCCCCGGGAACCCGTATCCTGGTGAAGGGCAGCCGGTACTGGCGCGCGGAGCGCGCGGCGGACTGGCTCCTCACCCACTGACCTTCAGACTCCAGACCCCGGACTTCCCATGCTGCCCTGGCTTCTCTATCCCTTCCGTGACGTGGTGCCCGGCTTCTCGGTGTTCCGCTACGTCACCTTCCGCACGGCCATGGCCGCGGCCACGGCCATGATCCTGAGCCTGCTGCTGGGCCCCTGGCTCATCCGCACGCTGACGGCCCTGAAGATGGGCCAGCACATCCGCGGCGCGGGCCCCGAGCACCACCAGAAGAAGGCAGGCACGCCCACCATGGGCGGACTCCTCATCCTGACGGTGATCACCGTCTCGACCCTGCTGTGGTGCGACCTCAAGAGCGGCGCCATCTGGGTGGCCCTGATGGCCCTGCTGGGCTTCGGCACCGTGGGCGCCTTCGACGATGCCCAGAAGCTGCTCAAGAAGCAGAACCTGGGCCTCACCAGCTGGCAGAAGATGGCCCTGCTGACGGCCATCTCGCTGCTGGTGGCCTGGCTCATCCTGCATTTCGGCCTGCGGGGCAGCGCCACCAGCCAGCTGTCCGTGCCCTTCTTCAAGAACTTCCGGCCCGATGTCGGCGTGCTGCTCATCCCCTGGATCTGGCTGGTGATGGTGGGCACCAGCAACGCCGTGAACCTCACGGACGGCCTGGACGGCCTGGCCACCGGCGGCACCCTCATCGTGTCCATCACCTACGCCATCCTGGCCTACGCGGTGGGCCACGCGAAGATCGCGAGCTACCTGGTGGTGCCCTTCGTGCCCGGCGGCGCGGAGCTGTCCGTGTTCATGGGCGCCATGGCGGGGGCCTGCCTGGGCTTCCTCTGGTTCAACGCCCATCCGGCGGAAGTCTTCATGGGCGACACGGGCTCCCTGGGCCTGGGCGGGGCGCTGGGTACGGTGGCTGTCATCATCAAGCAGGAGGTGCTGCTGGTGATCGCGGGCGGACTCTTCGTGGTGGAGGCGGTGAGCGTGATCCTGCAGGTGGGCAGCTTCAAGCTGCGCGGCGGCAAGCGCATCTTCCGCATGGCGCCCTTCCACCACCACCTGGAGCTGGGCGGGCTCCAGGAGACGAAGGTGGTGATCCGCATGTGGATCACCGCCATCGTCTGCTCGATCCTGGCCCTCAGCTCTCTGAAGCTCCGATAGGCCTGATGGGTTTGGGCCGGGTCGGCCAGGGCTGGCCCAGGATGTAGCCCTGGCCCCAGGGCACGTCCGCGTCCATGACAGCCTGGAGTTCCTCGAGGGTCTCGATGCCCTCGGCGATGAAGCCCACGCGCATGCGCTGGGCGAAGTGGGAAAGCGCATTGAGCAGGGCGGCCTGGTAGGGGCGCCGGTGGACCTGCTCCACGAGGCTGCGGTCGGCCTTGATGAAATCCGGGGCCAGCCGCGCCATGTGGGTAAGGCTCGCCACGCCCGCGCCCAGATCGTCCACCGCCACGCGCAGGCCGAGGCTGCGCAGCTGCGTGGCGTAGGACTGGAGGGCTTCGAGGTCATGCACGCCCTGGGACTCGGTGAATTCCATGACGACGCACTCGACGGGGAAGGGCAGGTCAGCGATCCACCTGGGCAGGCTGTTCCA
>JAMPXL010000058.1 GCA_023701165.1 Geothrix sp.
CTGGGCATTGGCCACGACGAGGTCCGGGCGGCCGTCCGCGTTCACATCCGCCACCACCAGGTTGGCGGGTTCCACGCCCACGCCGAAGCGGGTGGGCATGGCGAAACCGCCCGCGGGCCCCTGGAGGCGTGTGGAGACGTAGCCCTGGGTGGGAGTCCCACCGAGATCTGTGGACACCAGGCCGAGAATGTCGGGCTGTCCATTGGCGTCGAGGTCCGCCACGGCGATGGCGTTCACCAGGTAACCAGAAGAGGGGCGGTAGACGTGGTCCGAGCTCGAGCAGCCCAGCAGGGCCAGGATGCCGAAGAAGATGGGAAGGCGTGGACGCATGGGGACTCCATGAATCTGTGGGAACAAGGGTGAGCGGCCCGGAAGATCCCGCAAGGGCCGATCAGACCGACTCGACGCTCACCTGCCAGCGGACCAGGTCCCGGGGCAGCAGGGCGGGCCAGTAGGCCACGATCTCCTGGGCCTTGGGGCGGCCGCCGGCGAACCCGGTGACGCCCGCGGGGCCGGCGGTGACCAGCGGCGCGATCTCCCGGCCGAAGCGCTCCACTTTTTTCCGATCGGAATCCTTCACGCTCAAGCGCAGGACGATCTCGGCGGGGTCCGCAGGGGCCGGTGCCATGCCCGCATGGACCGTGCTGGCGCCCAGGAATTCCGCGTCCGTGTGTTCGTATTCGAAGCCCGCGGCCTTCAATCGTTTCCAGACGATGTCCGCGCAGAGCCGGGCCTTCTCCAGGGCCCGGGGGCCGGAGAGGACGAGCTGCCCCGTGGCCTTGTAGCCCCGGAGGTAGGCGCCGCTCACCTTGAGGAAGGGCGTGCGGGGCTTGCCGGTGATGCCCGAGACGCGCACCCGGTCCGGGCCCGCCTGCTCCAGGTGGATGCTGGTGAATTCCGCCACCACGTCCGGCGTGATGTAGTTTTCGGGATCCCCCATCTCGTAGACCAGCTGCTCGCTCACGGTGTCCACCGTGACCAGGCCGCCGGTGCCGGCGTGCTTGGTGATGACGAAGGTGCCGTCCTCGGAGCATTCGGCGATGGGATAGCCCACGTTCCACAATTCGGGTACCTCCCACCAGCGGGTGAAGTTGCCGCCCGTGCTCTGGGCGCCGCACTCCAGGATGTGCCCGGCGACGGTGCCCGCGGCCAGCCGGTCCCAGTCGTCGGCGGCCCACTTGAACGCGTGGATGAGCGGCGCCAGCGTCAGGCCGGGATCCGTGCAGCGTCCCGTCAGCACGATGTCCGCACCGGTGTCCAGGGCCTCCACCATGGCCTGGGTCTGGAGGTAGACATTGGCGCTGAGGATCTCCCGGGGGGCGTCGAAGAGGCCCTCGCCCGTGTCCATGTTGGCCAGCTTCAGGCCCTGCGCCTGGAACTCGGGCAGCCGCGCCAGGACGTCGTCGCCGGTCACCGTGGCGACCTTCAGCCCTTTCACGCCCAGCTTCCGCGCCACCTCCAGCACCGCGGCGCGGCAGGCCTCGGGGTTCACGCCGCCGGCGTTCGCCACCACGCGGATGCCCTTGGCCTTCAGCTGGGGCAGCACGCGCTTCATCAGGTCCACGAAATCCGTGGCGTAGCCCAGCTGCGGATCCTTCCGCCGCTGCTTCTGCATGATGGAAAGGGTGACTTCCGCCAGGTAGTCCAGGGTGAGGTAGTCGATGCCGCCGGCCTCCACCAACCGCACGGGGGCATCGATGCTATCGCCCCAGAAGCCCTGCCCGTTGGCAATGCGCACAACCTTCGACATCTTCAACTCCGATCGAGACGGATCTCCAGCTTACTCGTACCGGAGTGCTTCGATGGGGTCCAGCTTGCTGGCCTTGGCGGCGGGGTAGAGGCCGAAGATGAGGCCGATGGCGCCGGGGACCGCGAGGGCGCTGACGATGGCCCAGAGGGGGACCGAGCCCATGGTGCCCATGAGGGCCTTGCCCAGGATCGCGCCCAGGACGAAGCCCAGGCCCACGCCGATGGCGCCGCCCAGGAGGCACAGGAAGGCGGCCTCGATGAGGAACTGCAGCATGATGTCGCGGCGCTTGGCGCCCACGGCCTTGCGCACGCCGATCTCGCGGGTGCGCTCGGTGACGCTCACCAGCATGATGTTCATGATGCCGATGCCGCCCACCAGCAGGGCGATGGAGACCATGCCCCCGGCCACGGCGGTGATGGTGCCCGTGATGCCGCTCACGATCCCCGTGATCTGCTTGGGGCTGAACACCCGGAAGCTGTTGGGCTGCTTGCCGCGCAGCCCCTTGATGCGGCGGAGGGCGTCCGTCACCATGTCGGCGCCGTCGTCGGCCGAGAGGCGGGGATCCACCCGGGCCTGGAAGAAGAGCTGGCGGCGCTGGGTTTCGGTCAGCTGGGAGATGCCCGTGCTGAGGGGGACCATGATGACGTCGTCCGGATCGTTTCCGAGGGAGCCGCCCTGGGATTCGAGCAGCCCCACGATCTCGAGGCTTAGGTTCTTGTTCACCACCAGCGTGCGGCCGATGGGGTTGCCCTGGATGCCCAGCTTCTCCACGAGGGTGGGCCCCAGGATGGCCACCTTGCTGGCCAGGCGCAGGTCCGACGGCACGAAGTTGCGGCCGGCGGAGAGGTTGACGCTGTTCAGCTCCAGGTAGCTGTCATCGGTCATGACCACGCGGGTGTTCGAGGTCCGGCCCGCGAGCTTCACCTCGTAGCCGGCGAAGAACACCGGGGTCAGGTGGGTGAGCTGGGGCATGTCCTTGGCCAGGGCCCGCATGTGGTCCAGGGTGAGGTCGCGGTCCTTCAGGCGGGCGAACTCCTCCGGCGGCAGTTCGCCGGGGAACACGGGCCGGACAAAGAGGGTCTGGCTGCCGGCCTTCTCCACCTGCTTCAGCACGCTGGTCTTGAGGCCCTGCACGAGGCTCACCACGACGATCACCGCCGCCACGCCGATGATGATGCCCAGGGTGGTGAGCGCCGAGCGGAGCTTGTTCGCCTTCAGGGCGCGGACGGCGGCGGAGAGGGGTTCGCGGACGTCCATTACTTCTTCGATTCCTTGGCCTTCGCCAGCTCGCTGTCGGAGCGGGCGCGCAGCTTCACGGCGGCCTTGTCCTTCAGCTCCTTCAGCTTGCGGATGGGGCCCGTGAGCACCTTGTCGCCTTCCGCCAGCCCCCCCTTCAACTCGAAGAACTGGGTGTTGGCGATGCCCACCTGCACCACGACCTCCAGGGCCTTGCCATCCTTGTAGGCCATGGAGACATTGCGGGTGGAGGGTGCCAGGAGGCCCTGCTTCTGGGCGTCTTCCAGGGTGCCTTCGCGCTCCAGCACGGCCTGGAGGGGCACGCGCAGCACGCCCTTCGCCTCCTGGGTGAGGATGACGGCGCGGGCGCTCATGCCCGGGCGGAGGTTGTCCAGATCGGCCCGCTGGCCCTGGAGCAGCACCTTCACCTTGTAGAGGTTGGCGTCCGTGCCGGTCTTCTCGGTGCCCGTGGCGACCTCGATGACCGAGCCCTGGAAGACCTTGCCGGGCAGGGATTCCACCGTCACCTGGGCGGTCTGGCCCACCTTGGTGCGGACCACCTCGCTTTCGTTGACCTTGATCTCCGCCTGCATCTCGCTCATGTCGGAGATGATCATCAGCGTCGCGCCCGGGAGGTTGCTCATGCCGGGGATGGCGGTCTCGCCCTTCTCGGCCTTGAGGCTGGTGACCCGCCCCGTGATGGGCGCCCGCAGCGTGGCCTTCGACAGGCCGTCCTGCATGCCCTTCAGGTTGGCCTCGCTCTGAGCCACGTTGGCCTTGGCGCTGCTGTAGGACAGGACGGCGCTTTCCTTGGCGAGCTTCTGCTGCCGGAAATCCTCGTCGGACATGAGGCCCTGCTGCCGGAGGGCTTCGTAGCGCGGGAAGCTGTCCACGCTGCGCCGCATGGCGCCCTCCAGGCGGGCGGCGTCCTGGCGGGCCGCGTCGAGGGCGGCCGTGGCCTGGGCCATGGACTGCCGCAGGCGCTCCTGGTCGATGGTGACGAGCAGGTCGCCGGCCTTGACGTTCTGGCCGTCCACCACGTGGATGGCCTTGATCTCGCCGGCCACGGAGGTGCCGATGTTGATCTGGGTCTTGGCGCGGATCTCCCCGCTGGCCGTGATGGTCTCGCGGATGTCGCCCCGGCTGATGGCATCCCAGGAGAAGGCGCTGTCTTCATCCTTGGCGCCGCCGAAGGCGACGCCGAGGATGATCAGGAGGGTCAGCCCGAGCCCACCGAAGAGGACAAATTTGGTGTTTCGTTTCACTGGAACAGGCTCCCCAGGAACCGGAAGCCGATCCCGAAAATTCCGAAAAGGCTCAGGCAGCCCGCAATGGCCCAGGTCTTAGCCTTCAGTGTGTGCCGCATGCCGAGGGCGATCAGGACGAAGGAGTAGATCCAAAGGGGATCCACCATCGCCACGAACCCTTTCGCCAGAATGGAGTCGGGGCTCAGGTAGAAGCTCAGCGTGGTGGGCATGAGCTGCTGGATGTTGTGGCCCCCCACAGGACGCAGGAGCGCGATGCAACCCGCGAGCAGCATGGCCGGGAGGGTCGCCAAGTAGTGGACGCAGGTGAGGGAGAAGGCTTGAGCGAAAGTGGGTGGCTCCTCCCCCTCTTCAGTGCCCATGGCGGCGAAACCCCAGACGATGAGGCCCACGATCAGGTAGACGAAGGGGGTGCCCAGAAGGGCGGTGGAGACGGCGCTGAACCAGGGCCGCTTCCCCTCGGCCTTGGCGATGGCATCGTCCATGGCCTGGTCGGGGATGTTCACGTGGAAGACATCCTTCATGCGCTCCATCTGGTGGCGAGTCGCTTCGGCCATGTCCACCTTGGAGGCCCAGATCAGCATGGCAACCAGGCTGATGCCGATGGCGATGAGCAGGGCCGGAAGCCAGACCGGGCGGGTGCGAAGGCGCGCGAAGAGCTGCGCCGGTTCCGTGAACACGCCCACGATCTGATCCACCAGGCCCGGGGCCGGGGGCCGCGGCGCCTCGGGTTCGCTGCCGTACAGGGAAGAGGGCTGGTCGCTCATGGGAGTCTCCGGAGGCATCACCGTACTGGATAGAAGATGGCATTGTCCCACTTCCTCCGCCCAGCGGCGGGAAACCACCGCCCGGCGGGGCGGGAATTCCGGGGACGGGCCATGACACTTCGTCAAGGAAGCCTTGAGAATCCTGACAACCAGGCCCGCCGGGCCTAAACTGGCCCTTTCCCGTCTGGCACCCTTCCAACCCCTTCCGGAGATCCCCATGGCCACCCTCGCCGCCAAGTCCGAAGCCCTGATCGCGCAGGAGAACCAGTTCGGCGCCCACAACTACCACCCGCTGGATGTGGTCTGCACCAAGGGCGAGGGCGTCTTCCTCACCGACGTGGACGGCAAGCAGTACATGGACTTCCTGGCGGCCTACTCCGCCGTGAACCAGGGCCACAACCACCCGAAGATCGGCGAGGCCATGATCGCCCAGATCAAGACCCTGGCCCTCACCAGCCGCGCCTTCCGCAACGACCAGTTTCCCCCGCTGCTGGAGAAGCTCTGCAAGCTGACGGGCTTCGACAAGGCGCTGCTCATGAACAGCGGCGCCGAGGCCGTCGAGACCGCCCTCAAGGCCATGCGCAAGTGGGGCTACGACAAGAAGGGCATCGAGTACGGCAAGGCCGAGATCATCGTGGCCGATGGCAACTTCCACGGCCGCACCATCTCCATCGTGGGCTTCAGCACCGATCCCGACAGCACCAGCAAGTTCGGCCCCTTCACCCCCGGGTTCAAGATCGTGCCCTACGGCGACCTGGAAGCCGTGAAGCAGGCCATCACCCCGAACACCTGCGCCATCTTCATGGAGCCCATCCAGGGCGAAGGCGGCGTGGTCATCCCGCCCGAGGGCTTCCTCAGGGGCCTGCGCGACGTGGCCACGGCCAACAACTGCCTCCTGGTGCTGGACGAGATCCAGTCTGGCCTGGGCCGCACGGGCAAACTCTTCGCCTTCGAGCACGAGGGCATCCGCCCCGACGGGATCACCATCGGCAAGGCCCTCAGCGGCGGCTACTATCCCGTCTCCGCCTTCCTGGCCAGCGACGAGGTGATGGACGTCTTCACCCCCGGCATCCACGGCAGCACCTACGGCGGCAACCCGCTGGCCTGCGCCGTGGCCTCCGCCGCCCTGGACGTGCTGGTGGACGAGAAGCTGGTGGAGCGTGCCGCCGAGCTGGGCGAGTACTTCGCCAAGCGTCTGAAGGGCATGAAGTCCGGCAAGGTGGAGCTGGTGCGCGTGCGCGGCCTCTGGGCCGGCGTGCAGCTCAAGGAGAGCGCCGGGAAGGCCCGGCCCTACTGCTACCAGCTGAAGGATCGCGGCATGCTCTGCAAGGACACCCACGAGCAGATCATCCGTCTGGCGCCCCCCCTCGTGATCACCAAGGAACAGATCGACTGGGCCGTGGACCAGCTCGAGGCCGTGCTGGCCTAGGGTCTGTTTTCAAAGTGGGGTGCGGCCGCGCAAGGGGCGCCGCCCA
>JAMPXL010000059.1 GCA_023701165.1 Geothrix sp.
CCCAGCGGTGGCCGGACTCCACCATGCGCTCGGCGCGCACCACGGCGCTCTCCATGGCGTAGATCTCCATGAGCATGTTGCTCATGCGGGCCATGACCACCTGGTTGTCGATGAGCTTCTGGCCCAGCACCTGCACGGCGAGACCCGCAGCCAGCATGCACTGGCGCTTGCTCAGCTCGACACCGTGCTTCAGGCGGGCCAGGGGGCCCGTGAAGCTCTCGGCCTTGATCGGGTTGGAGATCTCCTTGGCCACCTGCTGGCCGAACTGCATGAGGGGCAGCTCGCCCTTCATGGCGCGCTTCAGCAGCGTGCCGGCGATGAGGAGGCGGTTGATCTCGTTGGTGCCCTCGAAGATGCGGTTGATGCGGCAGTCGCGCAGGGCCTTCTCGGGCGGGTACTCGGCGCTGAAGCCATAGCCGCCGAAGGCCTGCACGGCCTCGTCCGCCACGGAGAAGAGCGCCTCGCTGGCCCACACCTTGGAGATGCTGCACTCGATGGTGTACTCGTCGATGGCGGCCATCTTGTCGGCGCCGGCCGTGGGGCTGTCCCAGCTGGTGGTGTGCAGGGCCTCGTCGATGTAGCCGGTGGTGCGGAAGTTCAGGGCCTCGCAGACGAAGATCTTGGTGGCCATGTCCGCCAGTTTCTGCTGGATGAGGCCGAAGGAATTGATGGGCTTCCCGAACTGCTGGCGCTCCGTGGTGTAGCGGATGGCGTATTCCAGGATCCGCTTCATGCCGCCCTGGCTGCCCACGCCCAGCTTGAAGCGGCCGATGTTGAGGATGCCGAAGGCGATCTTGTGCCCCTTGCCGATCTCGCCCAGCAGGCGGTCCTTGGGGATGCGGCAGTTCTCGAGGATGACGGTGCGGGTGGAGCTGCCCTTGATGCCGAGCTTCTTCTCCTCGGCGCCGGTGCTGATGCCGGGATCGGTCTTCTCGACGATGAAGGCGCTGAACTGCTGGCCGTCCACCTTGGCGAAGATGATGAAGACATCGGCGAAGCCGGCGTTGGTGATCCACATCTTGGTGCCGTTCAGCACCCAGGTGTCGCCCTCGAGGACGGCCGTGGCCTTGGCGCTGAGGGCATCCGAGCCGCTGCCGGCCTCGGTGAGGGCATAGGCCGCCAGCCACTCGCCGGTGGCCAGCTTGGGCAGGTAGGCCTGCTTCTGGGCCTCGGTGCCGAAGTAGACGATGGGCAGGGTGCCGATGCCCGTGTTGGCGCTGTAGCTCACGGCGAAGCTGCCCTGCTTGCTCATCTCCTCGAGGACGAGCATGGCCGTGCGCTTGTTCACGTCCATGCCCTCGTAGGCCTCGGGGATCTCCAGGCCCAGCAGGCCCAGTTCGCCGGCCTTCTTCATGAGCTCGATGGTGAGGGGGAGGTCCAGCTTGTCGATCTGCTCGTCTTTGGGCAGGATCTCGCCCTGGATGAAGTCCTTGGCAGCGCGGGCGAACTCCTTGGCATCGTCGCCGAATTCCTCGGGCGTGAACTGGGGCATGGACCCGATGGGATTCAGCAGGAAACTGCCTCCCTTGACCTGCTCGACGGCGGCGGTGCTCATCTCTGTCCTCCAGATTGGGGTAGGCATCAAGATGGGGGCCGGGGCCCGCCTTGGCTAGCCTCTACCTTCGGTCAACGCGCTCCGGGGGGACCGCCTGCCCGCTGCGCCCACGACGTCCCCCCGGGACCCCGTATCAGCGCCAGGCCAAGCCTGACGCTGATACCACCGGCAGATACTTCGGGTAGAGCGCCGGGTCTGGTTCAATGAAAGTTCCCGTGGAGGTCGGATGCCGGAAGGCAGGCAAGTGCAGCAGATGTTCTCGGCCATCGCCGGGAGGTACGACGTCCTGAACCATGTGCTGTCGGGCGGCGTGGATTTCTGGTGGTGGTGGCGCATGGCCCGGAAATCCGGCGCGGCGCCCGGGAAGCGCTTCCTGGACGTGGCTGCGGGGACGGGGGACTCCAGCCTGGCCCTGGCCCGCCGCGGCGCCGAAGTGGTCAGCACGGACTTCACCCACGCCATGCTGCGCCTGGGGCCCGCGAAGTTCGCGCGGAAGGGGTTTGCGGGGCTGATCTGGGCCTCCAGCGATGCCGATGCCCAGCGGCTGCCCTTCCGGGAGGGCTGCTTCGACGGCCTCACCATCTGCTACGGCATCCGCAACGTGGAGGACCGGGCCCGGGCCTACGCCGAGTTCCTGCGCGTGCTGAAGCCCGGCGGCCAGCTCACCATCCTGGAGTTCAGCACGCCCCTCTTCCCCTGGCTGCGGGCCTTCTACGACTGGTACAGCCGCCGGGTGCTGCCGCGCATCGGCGCCTGGATCAGCGGCGACGCCTCGGCCTACACTTACCTGCCGGAGAGCATCCGGGCCTTTCCGGATCAGCGGGCCCTGGCCGCCGACCTGGAGGCCGCGGGCTTCCGGAAGGTGGGCTGGACGGACCTCACCGGCGGCATCGTGGCCCTGCACACGGGAATCAGATAGCCCTCAAACCCTCGTGTGGTGGCGCTCGTCCACCATGCGGTCGATGATGGCCACCACTTCCTCGCTGGCCCGCTCGGCTTGTTCGAACTGGGCGACGACCTTGGCCTGGACCTCGGGATCGCTCTGCCAGCGCTGGCCGAGGAGGGTGACGGCCTGGTGGATGTGGCTGTGGACCTGGGCATGGGGAGCCTCCAGCCGGGCATAGGACGGCACGCGGGCGAACAGTTCCGCGCCCTGGCCCTGGTAGTACCACTGGCCGAGGCGGCAGCCGCGGTGGTCTGCCTGGACGGCCCTGGCCTCGGGCGAGTCCATGCCCTGGTTCACCACCCGGTAGCCGTTCTGCTTGAAGAGGAAGTGGTCCACCTTCACCAGGGAGGCGAAGCTCACATCCTGGGCCCGGGACACCTGCTGGAAGGAGGTCCGCGCGGACTCCGCGAAACGGCGCACGCTGCCACTGAAGGCCGTGACCGTGGCCCGGGAGGTTTCGGTGATCTCCTTGACCTCCTGGGAGTCGGCCAGCATCCGCGAGGTGGCCTGCCCGAAGGATTCGATGGTGGCGGCGATGGTGGCCGCGGCGTCCTTGGTGTTCTCGGAGAGGGTGCGGACCTCCTCGGCCACCACGGCGAAGCCCTTGCCCACCTCGCCGGCGTGGGCGGCCTCGATGGCGGCATTCAGGGCCAGCAGGTTGGTGCGGTCCGCCACCTCCGTGATCACCTGGACGATCTGGGTGATCTCGGTGCTCTTCTCGTGGATGTGCTCGATCTGCGCGTTGGTGCTCGCCACCATTTCGGCCACCCGGTTGAGGTCGGCCACGATGCCCTCGATGGTGATGCGGCTGGCGTCGGCCTCGCCGGCGGTCTCGCGGGACAGGTCGCCCACGGTCCCCAGTTCCTTGGTCATGCTGAGGAGGTAGTCCTGGATGGAGCGCAGGTTCTGGATGAGGTTGCCGCTGTTCAGGTCCGTGACCCGGGCGACGAGCTTCTCCTTCAGGGCCATCTGCTGGACCTGGCCCAGGCTTTCCACCGACACGTTGATGCGCGTCATGGCGTCCTTGAAGGCGCCGTGGAGGCCCTGGTCCATGGCGAGGCGGTAGGTCTGGCCCCGGCTGGCGTGGTCGAAGGCCGAGAAGACCTCCCGGAAGTAGGCCTCCTGCTGGTCCAGCAGGTCGTTGAGGGCCCAGGAGAGCCTCTCCGTGGCGGCGCCCTTCTTGATGCGGGTGATCCGCTGGTCCAGGTTCCCCTGGGCGGCCAGCTGGAGGTTGGAGGCCAGCCGGTCGATGGCGTGGAGGATGCGGTACGAGGTCCACAGGGTCAGGGCGAAGAGGGCGAGGATCAGGCCGAGCAGGAGGCCCAGGCGGAGATCCAGGCCTTTGGGGGCCACGGCAAAGTAGGCGAAGGCGAGGAACAGGCCCAGGATCGCGGCGATGAGGTAGTGGATCCTAGAGCCCAAGGACAAATTCGTCATAGCCCATGCCCTTCTCTTCAAGTGTCCGGTTGAGGATGGCCAGGGAGGCCTTCATGCCGGCCTGTCCGTCGCCCGCCTTGCGTTCCGCGTCGAGCATGGTCCGGTAGAGGGCGGCCACGGTCTGGACCGCCTCGGGCCGCGGCTTCCGGCGCACGGAGTAGTAGCCGATGACCTCGCCGCGGCGGTCGAGGGAGGGCGTGATGTTCGCGAAGACCCAGTAGAAGCTGCCGTCCTTGGCCAGGTTCTTCACGTAGGCGTTGATCTCCTGCCTGGCCTGGAGGGTGTCCCAGAGCAGCTTGAAGACGGCCCTCGGCATGTCCGGGTGGCGGAGGATGTTGTGGGGCGAGCCCAGCAGCTCCTCTTCCGAATAGCCTGAGATCGCGATGAAGATCCGGTTCCCGTAGGTGATGATTCCCTTCGGGTCGGTCTTGGACACGATGAAATCATCCTCCGCCAGCATGCGTTCCTGCTGGGTCGGGTCGGGTCTGGGGCTCATGGGCGGGTCTCCACTTCCCTGCTATCGGGCCCCGGTGCAGGGGGCCATGAATTTTGACGAACCCAAGAACCGGCTCAGGCGATGGGGTACCGGCCCTGGTCGATGAGTGCCTGGGCGATGCGGTTCCGCAGGGTGGAGAGGGGCAGCGGCACGGGCGCGTGCATGGCCAGCAGCTCCGCCAGGAGGGCGTTCAGGGTCTCCCCGGTGGCCAGCTCGCCGGCCAGCATGCGGGCCTCGGACTGCACGCGGTTCCAGGCCTCCTGGGCATAGACTTCGGCCATGTCCCGGGCCAGCGTGGCCCAGCGGTGGCCGGAGGCCGCCATCTTCTCCGCGCGGACCACGGCGGATTCCATGGCGTAGAGCTCCAGCAGCAGGTTGCTGATGTGGGCCGCGGCTTCCTGGTTGTCCAGGATTTTGGGGCCGTGCTCGGCCTGGGCCAGGGCGATCACTTTCAGGCCGCGGGCCTTGGCCAGGGCCACGGTGGCCAGGAGGGGATCCTCGGGCAGCTGCAGGGCGGCCGTCCCGGCTGCGGCCAGGGGAAGGCCGTCGGTGCCGCCGCAGCGCTTGAGGAAGGTGCCCGCGATGAGCAGGCGGTTGATCTCGTTGGTGCCTTCGAAGATGCGGTTGATGCGGCAGTCGCGGTAGATCTTCTCGGCGGGATACTCGGCGCTGAAGCCCGCGCCGCCGAAGGCCTGCACTGCATCGTCGGCCGTGGCGAAGAGGGCCTCGCTGCCCCACACCTTGGACATGGAGGCCTCCACCGCGTACTCGTCGATGGCCTTCATCTTGTCGGCGCCGCCGGTTTCGCTGTCCCAGCTGGTCTGGTCCAGGGCCTCGTCCAGATAGCCGATGGTGCGGAAGCTCATGCTTTCGCCCACGAAGATCCGCACGGCCATGTTCGCCAGCTTCTGCTGGATGAGGCCGAAGGCGGTGAGAGGTTTGCCGAACTGGGTGCGCTCCCCGGCGTATTTCAGGGTGTATTCCAGCACCCGCTTGCCGGCTCCGACGGAGCTGGCGCCCAGTTTGAAGCGGCCCACGTTGAGGATGCCCAGCGCGATGCGGGCGCCCTTGCCCTTGCCGCCCAGCAGCCGGTCCTCGGGGATGCGGCAGTTCTCCAGGATCACCGTGCGGGTGGAGCTGCCCTTGATGCCCATCTTCTTTTCCTCGGCCCCGGTGCTGATGCCGGGATCCGTCTTCTCGACGATGAAGGCGCTGAGGTGGCTGCCGTTGATCTTGGCGAAGATCACGAAGACATCGGCGAAGCCGGCGTTGGTGATCCAGGCCTTGGTGCCGTTCAGCACCCAGTGGCCGTCCTGCAGCACGGCGGTGGCCTTGGCCCCCAGGGCGTCGGAACCGCTGCCGGCCTCCGTCAGGGCGTAGGCGGCGCACCATTCGCCGCTGGCCAGCTTGGGGAGGTACTTGGCCTTCTGCTCATGGTTCCCGAAGTAGACGATGGGCATGGTGCCGATGCTGGTGTGCGCGGTGTAGCTGGTGGAGAAGCTGGCCTGCTTGGCCATCTCCTCCAGCACCAGGAGGGCGGTCTTCTTGTCCAGGTCCAGGCCGCCGTAGGCCTCGGGAACCTCCATGCCCAGGATGCCCAGGTCGCCGGCCTTGGCGAGCAGGTCGCGGGTGAGCTCCAGGTCGAGGCGGTCGAGCTCCTCGTCCCGGGGCATGACCTCGCCGTTCATGAAGTCGCGGGCCGCCTCGGCGATGGCCCGGGCCTCCTCGCTGCTCTCCTCCGGCGTGAACTGGGGCAGGGTGCCCGCGGGGTGGAACATGAAGCTGCCGCCCCGGGCGGACAGGATGCTGGTCTCGGCCATAACGGACCTCCCGACCTCCTGATCATCTACCCGGAGTCAGGGCCCCTCCAGCAGGGAATGGGGGACCTGGATCACAAGTTCGGCCTTAGAGTGCCTAACAAAACCCCGACGAGGCCGCGAGAAAGCCAGGTGGGATGCACCGCAAGGAAGGGACCGCAGGGCGATGCGGGACATCGTTCA
>JAMPXL010000060.1 GCA_023701165.1 Geothrix sp.
CAGGGCGGCCCGCCTCTCGAGTAGGGTTAACGGCTTGTAAAAGAGGGGCCTCTCCCCTACTCGGAACGCGCAGCGTTCCGAGCCCTACCGAGCCGCTGGCCCGGAACCACTTCCTTCATTTTTCACGCCGCTCACCACATGCCCCGTGGGGCCCACCCGGGCGGCCGTGTCGCAGTAGCCCGTCTGGTCGTCGAAGAAGAAGTCGGGCTCGAACTCCCGCAGGAAGTCGGCCTTCTCCAGGCCGCCCAGGAACATGGCCTCGTCCACCTGGATGTTCCAGGCCATGAGGGTGCGGATGGCGCGCTCGTGCGCAGGGGCGCTGCGGGCCGTGACCAGGGCGGTTCGGATGCGCATGGGGGCGTCCGCCGCCATGTCCTGGAGGGGCCGCAGGGCCTCCAGCAGGGGCTTGAAGGGCCCCGGGGGCAGGGGCAGGTTGGCCCGCTCGATCTCGTGGGCCTGGAAGGCCTTCAGCCCGCCCTCGGCATAGACGCGTTCCGCCTCGTCGCTGAACAGCACCGCGTCGCCGTCGAAGGCGATGCGGATCTCGTCGGGGTGCCGGTCCGCGGCCATGGCGCTGTCGGGATAGACCCGGGCGGCGGCGAAGCCTGCGTTCAGGGCGGCGCGGACATCGTCCTCCTTGGCGGACAGGAAGAGGTTCGCCCCCAGGGAGGTGAGGTAGGGGTAGGGATTGCGGCCCCGGGTGAACACGCCGCGCTCCAGCTGGAGGTCCGATTCCTGGGCGCTGCGGAAGACCCGCAGGCCGCTCACAGGATCATTGCGGGAGAGGATCACCACGGCCACGCGGTTCTCGCCATCGGTGTTGAAGGCCAGCAGCTTCTTCACCAGCGGGAAGGCCACGCCGGGCTGGGCGGGCACATCCAGCCGCGACAGCTGGAGTTCCATGTAGGCCCGGTCGTCGGATTCCTCGAAGACCCGGTTCTCCTCCTCGAAATCGAAGAGGGCCCGGGAGGAGATGGCGACGACGAGCTTGCCGGAGAGGGATTGGGGCATGGCCCAGGGTACATTGATGTCATGCCCAGGCTCTACTTCGACGCCAACGCCAGCACGCCGCCCCATCCGGAGGTGGTGGAGGCGGTGCGCCGCGCCATGGCGGAAGACTGGGCCAACCCCACCAGCACCCACCGGGAGGGCCAACGGGCCAGGTTCCGCATTGAGGAAGCCCGCCGGGAAATCGCGGCATCGCTGGGCGTGGCCCCCGGGGAGCTGGTGTTCTGTTCCAGCGCCACGGAGGCCCTGCACCTGCTCATCCGGGGCCTCCACTCCGCCCTGGGCGACCGTCCCGCGGCGGTGTTCCCAGGCGAGCACAGCGCCTGCCTGAACCCCCTGCGGGACTGGCCGCGGGTGAGCTGGCTGCCGGGGCTTCCCGCGGACTGCGCCACGGTGGTGCAGATGGCCGCCAGCAACGAGACGGGCATCCTGTACGCCATGCCGCCGGTGCTGGATGCGGTGCGCATCAGGGACTGCTGCCAGGCCTGGGGCAAGGTGCCCGTGGCTCTCTCGGACTGCGATGCCGCGGTGTTCAGTGGCCACAAGGTGGGCGGTCCCCGGGGGGCGGCCCTGCTGTGGATGCGGCCCGGCCTGCCCTGGGAGGCCCTGATGGAGGGCCCGCAGGAACGCCGCCGCCGCGGCGGCACCGAGGATCTGCCGGCCATCCTGGGCCTGGCGGCGGCCGTACGCCATTTGACGGAACGTCAAAGCATGAACGCATCGGTGGCGGCGGTGCGCGATGCATTCGAGACCGAAGTCACATCCTGGAACCGCGGCATCGAGGTCATCGGCCAGGCCGAGCCACGCCTGCCCAATACCAGCTGTGTCCTGTTCCGGGGCCGGAACGGCGAGGCTTTGCACGCCGCCCTGGACCTGGCCGGCTTCGCCGTCAGCACTGGCAGCGCCTGCCACAGCGGGGCGGTAAAACCCAGTCACGCGATCACGACCTTGGGGTATGGTTTGGACGACGCCCGATCGGTGCTTCGCTTTTCGATGCTCCCCGACGTGCAGACCAGCGAGATGGAAGCCCTGGCAGCGGCCATCAAGCGATTGACATGACCCCCTGATTCCCCGGCTGCGTGGAGGGACCCTTGCTCGAGAACATCCTCTTCTTCTTCGCGCACAATCCGCTCCTGATGCTCTTCGCGGTGGTGGCCCTGGGCTACCCCATCAGCAAGATCCGCATCGCGGGGGCCTCCTTCGGCATCGCCAGCATCCTCTTCGCCGGCATCGCCCTGGGGGCGCTGGTCATGGCGCCGGGCCTGGACCCCGGCCTCAAGAAGGACATCTCCAAGGAGATGAAGCTGGTCTACGAGCTGGGCCTGGCGGTGTTCGTCTACGGCATGGGCCTCTCCATCTCCCACAGCTTCTGGGCCGCCTTCAGCCGCGAGGGCATGAAGAAGAACGCCGTGGTCCTCCTCGTGATGCTCACCTCCACGGCCCTCGTGGTGGTGCTGGCCAAGGCCATGGGCTTCAACGCCCGCTACGCGGCGGGCCTGCTCACGGGCAGCTTCACCAACATGCCCGCCCTGGCGGGCGTCATCGAGCGTGTGAAGTCGCTGGGGGCCGGCCCCGTGGAACTGGCCCAGCCCACCGTGGCCTCGGCCATCGCCTACCCCATCGGCGTGCTGGTGCCCATGGTCATCATCCTGCTCAGCTCAAAGGTCTTCCGCGTGGACCTGCGGGCGGAAGCGGACGGCCTCAAGGACTACCAGGCGGGCCACCAGAAGCTGGAGGTCTGGACCGTGCGCGTGACGAGGCCCGAGGCCGAGTCCCTGACCAAGCGGGAGATCCGCGCGGCGGGCCGCTTCCAGGTGGTCTTCGGCCGGGTGCTGCGGAAGGCGGAGCTGCTGCTGCCGGGGCCGGAATTCCGCCTGAAGCTGGATGATCTGGTGACGGTGGTGGGCTCGCCGGATGACCTGGCCCAGGTGCAGGCCCTCATCGGCGAGCGCAGCCACGTGGAGCTGGACCGCGACCAGAGCGCCCTGGACGCCACCCGGGTCTTCGTGTCCAACGGGGCGGTCGTGGGCGTGCCCCTGGGGCGCCTGGACCTGGTGAACCAGCACCAGGCCATCATCACCCGCGTCCGCCGGGGCGACCTCTGGTTCGTGCCGGACGGCGACACGGTGCTGGAGCTGGGCGACCGCGTGCGCGTCACCACCCGCCGCGACAACATCGAAGCCATCGAGGCGTTCTTCGGGGACAGCTACCGCGACCTCAGCGAGGTGAGCTTCCTCACCTTCGCCATGGGCCTGGCGGCGGGGCTGGCCCTGGGCCAGCTGCCCATCCCCCTGGGCCACGGCATCGTCTTCAAGCTGGGTTTCGCGGGAGGCCCCCTGGCGGTGGCGCTCATCCTGGGCCGCTTCCACCGCATCGGCCCCCTGGTGTGGAATTTCCCCTACAGCGCCAACCACACGATCCGACAGTTCGGCCTGGTGCTGTTCGCCGCGGGCATCGGCGTGATCTCCGGCGAAGGCTTCCGGGCCATCGTGTCGAAGGACGCCTCCGTGCTGCCCCTGTTCCTGGGCGCGGCCTTCCTGGTCTGCTTCGTGGCGGATTCCCTGACCATGCTGCTGGGCCACAAGCTGTTCGGCATCCCGCTCAACATCATGTTCGGCATCCTGGCGGGCACCCACACGCAGCCCGTGGTGCTGGGCTACGCCAACCACCACACCGGCAACGACCTGCCCAACGTGGGGTTCGCCACGGTCTATCCGCTGGCCACCATCCTCAAGATCGTCCTGGCCCAGGTGCTGCTGGCGCTGATCCCGTAGGGGTTCAGCGCCCGGGGAGCAGCGCGTCCACCGGCCGTCCGTCCGGAGCCTGGGCCCACCGGATGTCCAGCCAGGCGGCCACCGTGGGGGCCAGATCCCAGAGGGGGACGGTTCCCAGGGGGCCGCGGCCCGCGCCCAGCACCACCAGCCAGGCATGCATGGTCCGGGTGTCGGCGGAGTAGGCATGGGCCCCCTGGCGGCCGTGCCATTCCGCGGCCTCCTCCCGGCTGGAGCGGGCCTTGGACAGCCACTGGCCTTCGGGCGCCAGCACCACCAGGTCGCCCACGCGCGGATTGCCTGACAGGTGATGGCGGGCGGGCACCTGCTCCCGGGTCCAGGCCTTCAATCCTGCTCTGCGCAGGCGGCCCAGGGCCTTGGCGGCGTCGCCTGGATGGAGGAGGTAGACGTAGGCGCTGCCGCCGTGGGCGATGAGGTCGCAGGGGATGCCGTCCAGCAGGGAGGGCAGGTGGATGCGGCGGCGCATGGGGGCCATGCCGTGGTCCGCCGTGAGGATCACCCGCAGGCCGGGATGGGCTGCCCGCACCCGCCGGAGCCAGGGGGCCAGCTCGTCATCCAGGCGCGCCAGCTTGGCCCGGGTCCCGGGGCTGCGGGGGCCCTGGATGTGGCCCTCGCCATCGGTGCCCGACAGGTAGGTCATGACGAGGCGGGCGCCGTCCCGCAGAGCCGCTTCGCTGAAGGCCAGGGCCTCGGCGTCTGGATGGCCCGGGCTGAACCGCTCCATGCGCCAGGGGCTGACCCCCTCCCAGGGGCCCGTGGCACCCACCCAGTGGTAGACCGCGGTGCGCACGCCGCTGCGGGTGGCGGCCACCCAGAGGGGCTCCCGCTGCACGTCCTCGATGTGATGGGCGATGGGGATCATCTTCCCCGTGGCGGGGTCGCGGTAGCTGTTGGCCACCACGCCGTGGTGCTCGGGCCAGCAGCCCGTGGCCAGCGTGGCGTGGCCGTTGTAGGTGGTGGCGGGGAAGGGGGGCAGGCCCGCCCCCCGGCGGCCCTCCTTCGAGAGCTCCCATACCTTCGGCATGCTGCGGGCGGTGAACTGGTCCGCCGCCAGCCCGTCGGCACTGATCATCAGTACGGGCGCCGGTTCCGCGGGGCGGCCCCGGAGCGGCAGGAGGGCGAGCAGGACGGCGAGAAGGGCGGATCGGCGCATCCTTCGAGGGTATCAAGCTACCCTGGATCCATGAGCACTCCCCGTTGGCCCTATCCCCTGCTCCGCCTGAAGCCCGGCAAGGAGTCCCTGATCTCCAAACGCCATCCCTGGGTGTATTCCGGGGCCCTGGCGAAGCCTTCGGAGTCCCCCCTGGTGCGGCTGGCGGACGATTCCGGCCAGGTGCTGGGCGTGGGCACGGCCAGTCCGGCGAACCCCCTGGCGGCGAGGCTCTTCCGCTTCGAGGACGCGCCCCTGGACGAGGCCTTCTTCCGCGTCCGCTTCGAATCGGCCCTGGCCCTGCGCAAAGAGCTGGGCCTGTGGGATCCCGAAGGTGGCTGCCGGTGGATCTTCGGCGAGGGCGACGGCCTGCCGGGCCTCGTGGTGGACCGCTACGCCCGGGCCCTGGTGCTCCAGGTGGGCACTGCGGGCCTGGAGGCGCTGCGCGAGCTGTGGTGGCCCGTCCTCGTCGAGATCGGCAAGCGCGAGGGCATGACCGCCTTTGTGGAGCGCAGCCAGTCCGGCCGCCGGGAGGAGGGCCTCGATCCCGTGAACCGGCTGCTCAAGGGCAGCCTGGCGGGGCCGGTGACGGTGCATGAAGGGGCGGCGAAACTCACCGTGGACCTGCTCCGGGGCCAGAAGACCGGCTTCTTCCTGGATCAGCGGGAGCACCGGCTCCAGCTGGGCCGCGTGTCGCACGGCAAGCGCGTGCTCAACGCCTTCGGCTACACCGGCGGCTTCAGCATCCACGCCGGCCTGGGCGGCGCCTCGCAGGTGGCCACCCTCGACATCAGCGCCCCGGCCCTGGATCAGGCGGACCGCGACTGGGCCGCCAACAGCCTGGACCCCGCCGCGCACCTGCGCATGGAGGGCGATGCCTTCGAGCTGATGCGGCAGCTGGAGCCCCTGGGCTGGGATCGCGTCATCGTGGATCCGCCCGCCTTCGCCAAGCAGCGCAAGGATGTGGACAAGGCCTTCAAGGCCTACAAGGACGTGTTCCGCCTGGGCGCCCGCGCCACGGCCCCGGGCGGGATGCTGTGGGTCTTCTCCTGCAGCCAGCACCTGGACCGCATGCGCTTCCAGGAGGCCGTGTGGACGGCGCTGCTGGAGGCCGGGCGCGAAGCCCGCGTGCTGGCCCACCTCGGCCAGCCCGGCGACCATCCCTACGCCCTGAACCATCCCGAGGGGTTCTACCTCAAGGGGCTGTGGCTGAGCGTGGAGTAGGTGAACCCACCGATGCATCGCATCGCTGAACTCCTGGAGGAAGTTAGGGCTCGTTATCCAGAAGACGAGTTCTTTTCCGGATTTGAATCATCCTGCCGAGTGAACCGGCTCAAACGAGAGTTCTATCTTGCCTATGAGAACGCACTGATTGAGCTAGACGAATTGGCCTGGGGGGCGCTGAAAGAAAAATCGCTCCGGCATTTCAAGAATCACCGTGACGGACAGCTGAA
>JAMPXL010000061.1 GCA_023701165.1 Geothrix sp.
GGCCTTTCCATCCTTCTGCCAGGTGGCCTTGAGGGCCTCGGGGATGACCTCTCCCGCCAGCACCTCGACCATCACCGTGGGCAGGGGGTTGGGCAGCAGGTCCAAAGCCTCGCCGTTCTTGAGCTCAAGGCGGGGCTTCTTGTCGGCCTCCAGGCGGAGCCGGGCGCCGCCCTTGGCGATGACGTGGGATAGCAGCCGGTCCAGCTGGGCCATGAACGCCTCCTGAGGCTTTCAAAGGATGCCACGGGTCACAGCCTTCGGGGTTCGGACCTGGGGACCCGGCCGCTAGACTGGAGGTGACCTTCTCGGGAGCAAGCATGAACATCCATGAATACCAAGCCAAGGAGCTGCTGCGGCAGTACAAGGTGGCCACGCCCGACGGGAAGGTCGCCCAGGACGCCGAGGAAGCCCGCATGATCACCAAGGAATTCGGCGGAGCCAGCGTCGTGAAGGCCCAGATCCACGCCGGTGGCCGCGGCAAGGGCGGCGGCGTGAAGTTCGCCACGGACCCCGACAAGGCCGCCGAGCTGTTCAAGGCCATGATCGGCATGCAGCTGGTCACCAAGCAGACCGGCGCCGAAGGCCGCAAGGTCCGCACTGTGTTCCTCTCCAAGCCCGTGGACATCGAGCGGGAGCTCTACCTGAGCTACCTGGTGGACCGCGTCACCAGCCGGATCACCATCCTGGCCTCCACCGAAGGCGGCGTGGAGATCGAGGAAGTGGCCGAGAAGACCCCCGAGAAGATCGTCAAGGTGGCCGTGGATCCGGCCCTGGGCCTCAGCGGCTTCCAGGCCCGCCAGGTGGCCTTCGCCCTGGGGCTCGAAGGCAACGCCTTCAAGCAGGGCGTGGTCTTCCTCCAGAACCTCTACCGGCTCTTCGTGGAGAAGGACTGCTCCATGGTGGAGATCAACCCGCTGGTGATCACCAAGCAGGGTGACGTCACGGCCCTGGACGCCAAGATCGGCTTCGATGACAACGGCCTGGTCCGCCACCCGGACGTGCTGGCCTACCGCGACCTCAACGAGGAAGCCGAAGAGGAGGTGGAGGCCAGCAAGTACAACCTCAACTTCATCAAGCTGGACGGCAGCATCGGCTGCATGGTGAACGGCGCCGGCCTGGCCATGGCCACCATGGACATCATCAAGTACCACGGCAGCTCCCCGGCCAACTTCCTGGATGTGGGCGGCAGCGCCACCGAGGATGCGGTGAAGAACGCCTTCCGCATCATCCTGCAGGACAAGTCCGTGAAGGCCGTCCTGGTGAACATCTTCGGCGGCATCATGCGCTGCGACATCGTGGCTTCCGGCATCGTGAACGCCGCGAAGGAAATCGGCATCAAGGTGCCCGTGGTGGTGCGCCTCGAAGGCACCAATGTCGAGGAAGGCAAGCAGATCCTGGCGGCGAGCGGCCTCAACCTCATCGTCGCCGCCGACCTGAAGGACGCCGCCGAGAAGGTGGTCGCTTCCATCAAGTAAGTCCATCCACGGAACCCGGAATCACATTCTCGAGAGGTATGACATGGCAGTTCTCGTGGGCAACCACACCAAACTCATCGTTCAGGGCATCACGGGCCGCGAAGGTCTCTTCCACGCCAAGGGCTGCCGCGACTACGGCACCAACGTGGTCGGCGGCGTGACCCCCGGCAAGGGCGGCACCGAGATCGAAGGCTTCCCGGTCTTCAACACCGTCCAGGAGGCTGTGGCCAAGACCGGCGCCAACGCCACCATGATCTTCGTCCCTCCCGTGGCCGCCGCGGACGCCATCCTCGAGGCCCTGGACGCGGGCATCGAGCTGGTCGTCTGCATCACCGAGGGCATCCCTGTCCTTGACATGGTCAAGGTCAAGCGCGTGCTTCCCAACTACCCCAAGAGCCGCCTCATCGGCCCCAACTGCCCCGGCATCATCAGCCCCGGCCTGGCCAAGATCGGCATCATGCCCGGCCGCATCCACAAGCAGGGCCATGTGGGCGTGGTCAGCCGCTCCGGCACCCTCACCTATGAGGCCGTGGGCCAGCTCACGGCCCTGGGCATCGGCCAGAGCACCTGCATCGGCATCGGCGGCGATCCGGTCAGCGGCACCAGCCACATCGACGCGCTGGAGCTGTTCAACAACGATCCGGACACCCACGCCGTCATCATGATCGGCGAGATCGGCGGCAGCGCCGAGGAAGACGCCGCCGCCTGGGTGAAGGCCCACATGAAGAAGCCCGTGGTGGCCTTCATCGCCGGTCAGACGGCCCCTCCGGGGCGCCGCATGGGCCACGCGGGCGCCATCATCTCCGGGGGCAAGGGCACCGCCGCCGAGAAGATGAAGGCCCTCACCGCCGCCGGCATCACCGTGGTGCAGAGCCCCGCCGACATGGGCAAGGCCCTGGCCGAGCGGCTGAAGTAGCCCCAACGAAAAGCGTCACCACCAAGACACCAAGGCACCAGGAAAAGCAGTTCTTGGTGCCTTGGTGTCTTGGTGGTTAATTTTCATCATGCTCATCTCACGGGAAATGGTCCTGGACCAGGACATCGGCCTCAATGCCGCCCTCTTCGGGGGGGACATGATGGCGCGCATGGACAAGGTGGCGGGCATCGCGGCTTCGCTGCTGTCGCGCAACCGGCGCTTCCTCACGGTGAAGGTGTCGGAGCTGCTCTTCCACAGCCCCGTGCGGGCTGGGGAGATCATCGAATTCCACGTGGCCGTCGCCCGCCAGGGCCGCACCAGCCTCACCCTGCAGCTGGAGGTGCAGGTCTACGAGCCGGTGACGGACCGGCGCCGGGATGTCACCAGCGGGGAGTTCGTGATGGTGGCCGTGGACGAGGCTCTGCGCCCGGAGCCGATTCTCTGGAAGCCTGAGATGCTGCAGGCCGCGGCGGAGGCCCGCCAGCGAGGCGCCTGATCGCGTGTTTCCACACGGAGACCGGTTCAGGCGCGCTGTACAGGCGTATCCTGGAGCCATGACGGATCTCATCAAGGCTCACCTGGACCACCGGCGCGTCTGGCGGGACTTCGACTACTGCTACCCGGTGATCTCGCGGCGCAGCCGTGGGGTCAGCCTGGGCGTGAACCTGAATCCCGACAAGGCCTGCAATTTCGATTGTGTCTATTGCGAAGTGGACCGGATCACGCCCCCGAAGCGCCGGGACCTGGACCTGGACCTGCTGGACCGGGAGCTGGGCCTCCTGCTGGACCTGGCCACCAGCGGCGAGATCTACGAGATCCCGCCCTTCGATTCGGCCCGGCCCGAGCAGCGGCGCCTCAACGACATCGCCTTCAGCGGCGACGGGGAACCCACCACGGCCCGCGAATTCGCCGACACGGTGGACCGGGTGGCCCGCCTCAAGAACCAGCGGGGCCTGGACCTGGTGAAGCTGGTGCTGATCACGGATTCCAGCCGCCTCCAGGCGCCGGAGGTGCTGAAGGGCCTGGAGACGCTGATGGCGAACCAGGGGGAGATCTGGGCCAAGCTGGACGCGGGGACGGAAGCCCACTACCGGGAGATCTGCCGCAGCCAGGTGCCCTTCCAGCGCATCCTCGACAACCTGGCGGCCACCGCCCGCCGCTGGCCCATCCTGATCCAGACCCTCTTCCTGAGCTGGAAGGGGCAGGGGCCCGGCGAGGCCGAACTCGAAGCCTACTGCGGCCGCCTGGAGGCCATCCTGGCCATGGGCGGGCGCATCCAGGCCCTCCAGCTCTACACCGTGGCCCGGCCCACGCCGGAGCCCGAGGCCCGGCCCCTGGCGCGGCTGGAGATGGACGTCCTCGCCTCCGTGGTGCGCTCCCGGTTGCCGGGCCTGCCGGTGGAGGTCTACTACGGACCGGAGGAATGGGCCTGATGCGCCTCGGACCGGGGCTTGCCGCCGCGCTTCCGGCGGTCCTGGACCTGTTCCTGGCCTGCCGGTCGCGCCCGGCGCCGCCGCCTCCCGCTCCAATCCGCCTGCGCCTGGTGGCCGTGGGGGACATCCTCATGCATCAGGACGTGAAGCTGGCGGCGGAACAGGCACCGCAGGGTTTCCCGGCCCTGTGGGCAGACCTGGTGCCCCTCTTCCAGGGGGCGGATCTGGCCTTCGGCAACCTGGAGACGCCTGTGGCGCCTACCACCGGCCGGCCGGGCATCCCCTTCCAGTTCAACGCTCCGGCCATCCTTCCCGCGGCCCTGCGCGCCAGCGGCTTCACGGTGCTGTCCACGGCCAACAACCATGCCTTCGACCAGGGCCCCAAGGGCGTGCGCGAGACCCTGGACCGCCTGAGGGCGGAGCGCCTGGTGGCCGTGGGGAGTGGCGAGGACCGCCTCCGGGCCGAGGAACTCCAGATCGTGGAGCGCCAGGGCCTCAAGGTGGCCTTCCTGGGCTTCACGGACCTCTTCAACCTGGACCTGAACCGGAAGGCGACGGAGCCCTGGGTGCGCCCCCTGGACCTGGAGCCGGCGCTGGCCGCCGTGCGGGAGGCCCGCTCCCGCGCCGACCTGGTGGTGGTGAGCGTCCACTGGGGCAACGAGTACCAGCGCCAGCCCACGAAGCGGCAGCGGGACATCGCGAAGCTGATGGCGGGGGCGGGCTGCGACCTGCTGCTGGGGCACCATCCCCACGTGCTCCAGCCTGCGGAGCTCGTGGAGGCGGGCGGGCGGAAGGCCCTGGTGGCCTACTCCCTGGGCAACTTCATCAGCAACCAGGACCGCATGTACCGGGCCGACCTCTTTCCGGTGGCGGGCGGGGACAACCGCGATGGCGCCGCGCTCCAGGCCGTGTTCGAGCAGCGGCAGGATGCCTCTGGGAAACCACGCCTGGTCCTGGCCGAGACCTCCTTCGAACCCCTGTGGACCGAGAACAACTGGGGCGTCCCGGCCGCGAGGCGGGAGATCCGCGTCATCCGCGTGGCCGCCGCCGAGGCCCGGGTGCGGGCGGAGGTGGAGGCCCTGTCGGTCCCACTGGGAGGGCCGGAGGCCCCGGCCCGGCGGGCGGCGCTTCTGGAGAAGCAGGAGTACCTGCGCACGCTCATCCTGCGGCGGAAGCGCATTGCGGAGACCCTGGGCGAGGCCTTCGCCGCCCGCTAGGGTCTGTTTTCAAAGTGGGGTGTGGCCGCGCAAGGGGCGCCGCCCAGCCGCACCCCTGGCTGCGTTGGCGGCCTCGAACGATGTCCCGCATCGCCCTTCAGCCGCCGCCTGGCCATGCGCGCGGCTGGACGGCGTCGCGGCTCGCATCCACTTTGAAAACAGACCCTAGACCAGGCCGAGTTCTACGCGGTGCTCGTGCAGCACGGCGATGATGCGGGCCAGGTGCTCGTCCTCGGTGCCGCCCACGGCCTCGATGAGCATGCGAAAGCCCTCGGCCACCTCGAAGCGGTCCACGCCCGCGGCGAAGGCCTTGTCCTTGAGCTTCTTCTTCACGCTCCTGGGTTCCAGGCCCTCGGTGCGGGTGGGCCGCACCAGCGCGCAGGCCATGACGAAGCCGGTGATCTCGTCCGAGGCCAGGAGGGCCTTGTCCAGAAGGTGATCGTAGGGCACGTTCCAGCGGGTGTAGTGGGCGCTGATGGCATGGGCCAGGTCTTCGTCGCCGCGCTCCCGCAGCCAGGCGACGATGCGCTTCGGGTGCTCCTCGGGCCAGCTGTCGTAGTCCGCATCGTGGAGCAGGCCCGCCAGTCCGAAGCGCTCCACGTCCTCGCTCAGCTTCGCCGCCAGGTCGCGCATGACCAGTTCCACGGCCCGGGCATGGGTCCGCAGCTTGTCAGAGGGCGTCCACGCGCAGAGCAGGGTCCAGGCTTCGTCACGGGTCAGCATCGGGCGTCCTCAGGGTACGAAGATCGTGGGGCGCGGGGGCGTGGGCTCGGGATCGCCGGGATAGCGCACGGCTTCCAGGAACAGGCCCGAGGCAGGGGCGGCCTTGGCTCCCCAGTAGAGGTTGGCGGCCTCGGTGGGGTTGCGGAGGTCCTCCTGAACCCGGCGCGGCTCCTCCTCCCCCAGAGCGCAGGCCACGGCCGCGCCCACCATGCGCCGCACCTGGCGGCGGAAGAAGTGGGTGGCCCGCACGCGCAGCAGGATGAGCGATCCGTTCTCAGCGGTTTCGCAGCGGAAGATCCGGCTCCGGCCGTCCTCCTCGGAATCCAGGTCCGCGAAGGAACTCAGATCCTGGTCGCCCTCGAAGGCGCTCCAGGCCTTGGCCAGCCGGTCCAGATCGAGGGGACGCTTCACCCACCAGATCCAGGGCTTGCCGAAGGCGCTGCGGCGGCGGCTGATCTGGTACTGGTAGGTGCGGTCTGCGGCGTCATGCCGCGCGTGGAAGCGGGGCGGACAGGTGCGCACGTCGCGGAGGGCGATGTCCTGGGGCAGAGCGGACTCCAGGATGCGGCGCAACTCTCCGGGGCGGGGGGCGCCCTTGGCCTCCAGGTGGAGGTGGGCCACCTGGCCC
>JAMPXL010000062.1 GCA_023701165.1 Geothrix sp.
GCTCGGGCAGGCCTGGAGGTCCAGCCGGTGCATGCCGTGGGCGCGGATCCGCTCGGCCAGCAGGGCGTGCGCGTCCGAACCCAGGAAGCCGCTGACGTTCTCCAGCAGCAGGCGCTCGGGCGGCGCCTCGCGGAAGAGGTCCATGAGGTGGCGGAAGGCCCGCGAGCGGCGGTCCTCCAGGCCCCCGTGGTTCCCCATGCGGCAGAAGGGCTGGCAGGGCGGGCTCAGCAGCCAGGTGTCCGCGCCGTGGGCCGCCAGCTCCGCCAGGGGGATCGTGGCCAGCTCCCGGGCCTTCGGTTCATGACCGTGGTTCAGGGCGTAGGTGGCATTGGCCACTTCGCTCACGTCGTAGGCTGCCGCCACGGAGCCCCGGTCTCCGAGGGCGCTGCGCCAGCCCCCCAGCCCCGAGAACAGCTCCAGAACGCGCATCAGCCGCAGCCGCAGCTTCCGCAACTGCCGCAGGCGGCGGCCGGAAGGGTGCTGGCCTTGGCCAGGGCGCGGCCTTCGATGAACACCCGGAGGGCCAGGGCCAGCCCCGTGGCGGCATCGGCCCAGGGGAGCCACCAGCCCGCAAGGCTGCCCGCCAGGAGCAGGACCGCCAGTTCCAGGAAGGTCCGCGCCCGGGTGGCGTCGAGGTCCAGGGCGGGGTGGAGGCCACCCAGGCGGCGTTTCGCGAGCCAGAGTGGCCCCTGGAGACCCAGGGCCAGGCCCGCCAGCCCCAGGCCCTGGAGGCTGGTCTGCGTGGCGCGCTCGCCCATGAGTGCCGAGGCTGCGGCCAGGGCCATGCCCAGGGCCAGGAGGCGCAGGACATGGCTGACGGCGCGGAGGGTCAGGCGCTCGCGTTCGAGGCCGCGGTTGCCGAGGCCGTCGCGGACCCGCTCCCGCAGGCTCAGGGCCGGAGGGGCCTGGAGGAGGCCGGCGGCGCCGAAGCCCCAGAAGGCGATGGCGCCTTCCGAAAGCCCCAGCCAGAGCGCGGCGCCCCCGAGGGCGAGGGCCGATCCGGCCGCCAGGAGGGCCAGGCCGGAGGCCCGGGAGCCATCCAAGGTCATCGCGTCAGCTTCCGGTACTTGATGCGGTGGGGATCGAAGGGCTTCAGGCCCAGCACGTCCTTGCGGTATTCCTCGTACTGGCTGTAGTTCCCGTCGAAGAACTGCACCTGGGAATCTCCCTCGAAGGCCAGGATGTGGGTGGCCAGGCGGTCCAGGAACCAGCGGTCGTGGCTCACCAGCACGGCGCTGCCCGCGAAGGATTCGATGGCCTCCTCCAGGGCGCGCATGGTGTTCACGTCGAGGTCGTTGGTGGGTTCGTCGAAGAAGAGCAGGTTGGATTCGCTCTTCAGGGTGAGCGCCAGGTTGAGGCGGTTCTGCTGGCCGCCGCTCAGCTCGGAGATCTTCTTCTGCTGGGAATCGCCGGAGAATCCGAAGCGGCTCAGCCAGGCGCGGGCGTTGATGAGCTTGCCGCCCAGTTCGATCTGCTCGTAGCCGCCGGAAACGGCCTCGAACACGCTCTTGTCGAGGTTGAGCCCCGAGCGGAGCTGGTCCACGTAGGCCATGCGGACGGTCTCGCCGAGGCGGATGGTGCCCGCATCCGGCGTCTCCTGGCCCGTGAGCAGGCGCAGCAGCGTGGACTTGCCGGCGCCGTTGGGCCCGATGACGCCCAGGATGCCGGCGCGGGGAATGGCGAAGCTCAGGTTCTCGAAGAGCACGCGGTCGCCGTAGGCCTTGGAGACGCCATTCAGCTCCGCCACCAGGTCGCCCAGGCGCGGGCCGCTGGGGATGTAGATCTCCAGCTCCTGCTCCTTCTGGCGGCCCTCCTCGCCCGCCAGCCGCTCGTAGTTGGCGATGCGGTCCTTGCTCTTGGCGTGCTGGCCCTTGGGCGACATGCGGATCCACTCCAGCTCGCGCTCCAGGGTCTTCTGGCGCTTCTGGTCGGACTTCTCCTCGCGGGCCAGGCGGCCCTGCTTCTGCTCCAGCCAGCTGGAGTAGTTGCCCTTCCAGGGGATGCCCTCGCCGCGGTCCAGCTCGAGGATCCACTGGGCCACATGATCCAGGAAGTAGCGGTCATGGGTGACCGCGATGACCGTGCCCTTGTAGTCCTGCAGGTGCTTCTCCAGCCAGGCCACGGTCTCCGCGTCCAGGTGGTTGGTGGGCTCGTCCAGCAGCAGGATGTCCGGCTCCTGGAGCAGCAGGCGGCAGAGGGCCACGCGGCGCCGCTCGCCGCCGGACAGCACGCCGATCTTGGTATCCGAATCCGGGCAGCGCAGGGCGTCCATGGCCTGCTCCAGGCGCGAATCCAGATCCCAGCAGTCGTGGGCGTCGATCTTGTCCTGCAACTCCGCCTGCTTGGCCAGCAGCACGTCCATGTCCGCGTCGGGATCGGCGAACTGGTCACTGATGGCGTTGTAGTCCTTGAGCCAGCCCACCTTCTCGGCGGCGCCCTCCTCCACGATCTCCCGCACGGTCTTCTCGGGGTCGAGCTGGGGTTCCTGGTCCAGGATGCCGGTGGTGTAGCCCTTGCTCAGCACCGCCTCGCCGTTGAAGTCGTGGTCCACCCCCGCCATGATGCGCAGGACAGTGCTCTTGCCGGAGCCGTTGAGGCCCAGGACACCGATCTTGGCGCCATAGAAGTAGCTGAGGGAGATGTCCTTGATGACGGGTTTGTTGTTGTAGATCTTGCTGACCCGCATCATCGAATAGATGATCTCGGGCTGTTCGGAGGGCGCCTTGGTCGCGGTCTTGGCCATGATTCGCTCGAAAAGGGCGATTCTATCGCGCTTCCCGCCAGGCGTCTGGCCCGGATCCCGCCCGCGCCAAGTCGAGCATGGA
This sequence comes from Geothrix sp., assembly GCA_023701165.1. Classification (GTDB taxonomy): domain Bacteria; phylum Acidobacteriota; class Holophagae; order Holophagales; family Holophagaceae; genus Geothrix. The sequence goes on from JAMPXL010000062.1 coordinate 2,826, forward strand.
ACCTGATCCATCAAGAGTCCCACCTTGCCCCTTGCATGGACGGGCGGCTACTTGTAATTTTGAGGCACCAAGATTCACCCTCGGTCCCTCATCCCAGCAGATGTCCTTCGGAGACTCCCGTGAACCAAGTGGTGGCGCGCTTCCTGGATGGAACGACCCTGAAGGGCCAGACCAGCGATTTCCTGCCGGCCAAAAGCCTCTTCCACATCACGGCGAACGGCGACAAACCCCGGGAGGTGAAGGTCCCGGACCTCAAGGCCCTGTACTTCGTCCGGAACCTCGAGGGTGACCCGGATCATCACAAGACCAATGATTTTCCCCCCTTCGCCCCCTCGCCGGGCCGCAAGGTCCGGGTGGCCTTCAAGGATGGGGAAATCCTGGTGGGCACCACCCAGGGCTACCAACCGGACCGGCCGGGCTTCTTCCTGCTCCCGGCCGATCCGCGGTCCAACAACGAGCGCTGCTTTGTGGTGATGGCCTCCACGCAGTCCGTGGCCTTCGTGTAGGTCAGTCCAGGGCGGCCTGGGCGGCCGCCAGGGTGGCGATGGGTACCCGGTAGGGGCTGCAGCTCACGTAGTCCAGCCCCACGCCGTGGAAGAAGGTCACGCTGCGGGGGTCGCCTCCGTGTTCGCCGCAGACGCCCAGCTTGATGCCGGGGCGCGCGGCGCGGCCCTTCTCGCAGGAGATGCGCACCAGCTCGCCGATGCCCTCCTGGTCCAGGCTCTGGAAGGGATCATCGTCCAGGATCTTCTTCCCGACGTATTCCGGCAGGAAGGAGCCCGCGTCGTCGCGGCTGAAGCCGAAGCCCATCTGGGTCAGGTCGTTGGTGCCGAAGCTGAAGAACTCGGCCTCTGCGGCGATCTTGTCGGAGGTGAGGGCGGCCCGGGGGATCTCGATCATGGTGCCGATGGGGCAGGCGAACTGGGTGCCGCGCTCCTTGTTCACCTGGGCGACCTCATCCAGCATCTCGGTCTTGGTGTAGGCCAGCTCCCGCACGGTGCCGATGAGCGGCACCATGATCTCCGGCACGGCCTTGATCCCCCTGGTGGCGACATTCAGGGCCGCTTCGGCGATGGCCCGCACCTGCATGCGGATGATCTCGGGGAAGGTGATGCCCAGGCGGCAACCCCGGTGGCCCATCATGGGGTTGAACTCGTGGAGCTGCGCCACGCGCCGTTCCACCGTGCCCAGATCCACACCCAGCACTTCGGCCATCTCCCGCTGGCCCGGCTCATCCTGGGGCAGGAATTCGTGCAGAGGGGGATCCAGCAGGCGGATATTCACGGGCAGGCCGTCCATGGCCGTGAAGAGCCCCTCAAAGTCCTCGCGCTGCATGGGCAGCAGCTTGGCCAGGGCCTTCTTGCGGCCTTCCGTGTCCGTGGCGAGGATCATCTCGCGCACCGCGATGATGCGGTCGCCTTCGAAGAACATGTGCTCCGTGCGGCAGAGCCCGATGCCCTCGGCGCCGAAAGCCCGCGCCACGGCGGCATCGTGCGGCGTGTCGGCATTGGTCCGCACCTTGAGCCGCTTGGCTTCACGGCTCCAGGTCATGATCTTGGCAAAGCGCTGGTACAGTTCGCTGTCCGCTGCCTTCAGCCGGCCGTCCACCAGCACCTGGTTCACCTCGGAGGGATGGGCGCTCAGCTTGCCGGCGAACACCTCGCCCGTGGAGCCGTCCATGGAGATCCAGTCCTGGCCGGCCCTCAGTTCGTGCTCGCCCACCTTCACCACGCCGCGCGCCATATCGATCTGCACGGCGGAGGCGCCGCAGACACAGGGCTTGCCCATGCCGCGGGCCACCACGGCCGCGTGGCTGGTCATGCCGCCCCGGGCCGTGAGGATGCCCTGGGAGGCCACCATGCCTGAGATGTCCTCGGGGCTGGTCTCCACGCGCACCAGCACCACGGGGCCTTCCTGGGCCATCTTCTCGGCCTGGTCGGCCGTGAGGGCGATGCGCCCTGTGGCCGCGCCGGGCCCAGCATTCAGGCCCTTGGTCAGCAGCTGGCCCTCCTTGCGCAGGCGCTCCTTCTCCCTGGGGTCGAAGACCGGCGCCAGCAACTGGGAGAGGCTGTCGGCGTCGATGCGCCGCAGCGCCGTGCGGCTGTCGATGAGGCCCTCGTCCACCAGGTCGATGGCGATGCGGATGCCCGCCATGGCCGTGCGCTTCCCCGTGCGGGTCTGGAGCAGGTAGAGCTTCCCGCGCTCGATGGTGAATTCGATGTCCTGCATGTCCTTGAAGTGGGTTTCCAGCCGCTTGCAGGTGGCGTCCAGCTCGGTGAAGGAGGCAGGCATGGCCTCTTCGAGGCTCTTCAGGCCCGTGCCCTCCGCCTGGGACCGGGTGATGGGCTGGGGCGTGCGGATGCCCGCCACCACGTCTTCGCCCTGGGCGTTGATGAGGTACTCACCGTAGAAGAGCTTCTCGCCCGTGGCCGGGTCCCGCGTGAAGGCCACGCCGGTGCCGCAGTCGTCGCCCATGTTGCCGAAGACCATGCTCTGCACGTTGACGCCCGTGCCCCAGTCATCGGGGATGCGGTGGAGGCGGCGGTAGGTGATGGCGCGGGCGGTATTCCAGCTCTCGAAGACGGCTCGGATGGCGCCCCACAGCTGCTCCATGGGCTCCTGCGGGAAGGCGCGGCCGGTCTCCTCCTGCACGATGTCCTTGAAGGCGACCACCAGGGCCCGCCAATCCTCGGCGCCCAGATCCGTATCCTGGTGCTTGCCGAGGCGCTCCTTCGCGCGCTCCAGTTCTGCCTCGAAGAGCGAGTGCTCCACATCGAGCACCACGTTGCTGTACATGGAGATGAAGCGGCGGTAGGAGTCCCAGGCAAAGCGGGAATTCCCGCTGGCCTTCTCCAGGGCCAGCACGGTGCGGTCGTTGAGCCCCAGGTTGAGGACCGTATCCATCATGCCGGGCATGGACACGCGGGCTCCGGAGCGCACGGAAAGCAGCAGCGGATTTTCGGTGGATCCGAAGCCGCAGCCGCGCACGCCTTCCAGCCATTCCAGGGCCTGCATCACCTCGGCCTTGAGACTCTCAGTCAGCTGGCGGCCATTCGTGTAGTAGGCGCCGCACTGTTCGGTGGTGAGCGTGAAGCCCGGCGGCACGGGGATGCCCAGCCCGGCCATCTCGGCCAGGTTGCAGCCCTTGCCCCCGAGCAGGTTGCGCATCGAAGCGCCCCCCTCGTTGCGGTTCCCCCCGAAGGTGTAAACACCTTTGCTCATTCGATCCTCCACGCGGAATAGCCAGTGTATCCGGGTAGAACGCAAAAACCCCCGACGGATGCGGGGGTTCGATACGAAAAAACGGGCCATCTCGAGAGATGACCCGTTTCATTTTAACGTCGCAGCGACCTACTTTTCCACGCCTGTGCGGCGCAGTATCATCGGCCCTCCAAGTCTTAACTGCCGTGTTCGGGATGGGAACGGGTGTGACCCTTGGGGAAAAGCCACGACGAAGGGGTAGAAGGGTTGAGAAGGGTTTA
>JAMPXL010000063.1 GCA_023701165.1 Geothrix sp.
ACCCCCTCCAGTTGAGCCCGCCCGCATCGAGTTCCAAACCGCCGATCCCACCATCCGCATCATCTGGCTGGCCCGCGCCACGCCCCTTCCCGAAGCGAACCCATCCACCCAGGAGGCACCATGAACGCCCTGCGCACCCTCGCCATCGCCGCTCTGCTGGCCGCGTCCGTCCCGGCGTTTGCGCAGCAGGCGGCCCCCGCTCCCAAGGTTGCGCCAGCCAAGGATCCCGAGCCGGATCCGGCCATCCTGCGGGCCATGAAGAGCAAGCTCTTCGTCATCCACCATCTGGACCCCGCCCAGCTGGCCCAAGGCCTGATGCCGCTTCGCAGTGGCACGTCCGGTTCTGCCATCAGCTGGACCAACAGGGACAACTTCAACACCCTAAGCGCGCGGGATTTCCCGGAGAACCTGGCCGTCATCGAAGAGGCCATCAAGCGGCTGGATGTGCCTTCCCAATCCAGGAAGGCCGCGGATGTGGAACTGACCCTCCATGTACTCTTCGCCTCCAAGGGGCCGGTTGCCGAGGCGAGCCTGCCGGCGGATCTCCAGGAAGTCGTGAAGCAGCTCAAGAACACCCTCGCCTACCGTGGCTACGCGCTCGCCGCCAGCTTAGTCCAGCGGGTGGGCGTGAACGGCGACCGGACCATCTACGGTCGGGGGCAGCTCGAAGTCGACACCCTCGCGCCTGAGAAAGCCAAGGATTCCCAACTGCTTTTCGTGGACTGGGAATCCGACAAGGTCCTGAGCCTGGAGCCTGAATCCGCCGGACCCGGGCGCTATTCACTCCGCAAATTCTATTTCCTGCTCCGGGAACGGCGCGGTGCCGAAAGCCTGGAGTTAGCGCGCATGGGATCGGACATCAACTTGAAGGAAGGCGAAAAAGTAGTGGTCGGCACGACTGTGGTCAAGGACCGCGGCCTCATCGTTGTCCTCAGCGCCCGGCGGGTGAACTAAGCGGGAGTGGCCCAGATCCCCTTCATCCCGGCTCATCCAGTTTCCTTTTAGCCAGGATGAAGGGGATGAACAGGATGTGAAAAGAGCGGGAGCCCCGATCAGCGCAACTCCGCCAGCAATTCCGGCTGCACACCCCGGGTGCCCGCCACCAGGTTCCCGCTCTGGAACCAGCCCTGCCCGCCGTCCCAGTCCGTGATCACGCCGCCGGCCTCCTGCACCAGCAGGGCGCCGGCGGCGAAGTCCCAGGGCTTGAGGCCCAGCTCGAAGTAGCCATCGAAGATGCCGCAGGCCACGTGGGCCAGATCGAGGGCGGCGCTACCGGCGCGGCGGATGCCCTTGGCCCTCGGGAACACGCGGCCGAGGGCGGCGTTGAAGGCCGGCCAACGCTCGCCCAGCTGGAAGGCGAAGCCCGTGGCCAGGAAGGCGCCATCCAGCCCGGCCTGCTGCGACACGCGCATGGATTGGCCGTTCCAGGTGGCACCCAGGCCCCGCACAGCCAGGAAGCAGTCCTCCCGCAGGGGGTCCAGCACGCAGCCCACCACGGGGCCTTCCGCGTCCCACAGGGCCACGGACACGCACCAGTGGGGGAAGCCCTGGACGAAGTTCAGCGTGCCATCGAGCGGATCCACAATCCATCGGCACTCGGCGTCTCCAGTGGCCCCGCCCTCTTCACCCACGAAGCCGTACTGGGGAAAGCGGAAGTCCAATTCGGCGCGGATGGCGGACTCGGCGGCGCGATCAGCGTCGCTCACAACGTCGTTCTTGGTCTTCTCGGTGATGGTGGCCGGATCGAGCTTCCGGAAATACCCGAGGAGCACCTTCCCGCCGGCCTGGGCCGCAGCCAGGCAGGCATCCCGTTGCGCGTCATACATGTCAGGCTCCCGGAGATGAGGATGCCACGGCCGCCTCGGCGCGCTTCTTCAGCGCGCGGATCATGCCGGGAAACACGAACAGGTGGAACGGGAGCATCGCGTACCAGTAGATGAGGCCGAGGACACCGTGAGGTTCGAAGAAGGCCATCTGTTCCAGCCGCGAGCCCTCCCCTTCGGGCCGCACCGTGAATTGGAGCCACGCCCGCCCATCCAGCTTCATCTCGGACCGGAGCCGGAGGAGACGATCTTCCTCCAGGGCCTCCACCCGCCAGAAGTCCACGGGATCGCCCACGCGGAGCTGCCTCGGATGGCGGCGGCCCCGGCGCATGCCCATGCCCCGGAAGGCCCGGTCCAGGAGGCCCCGGACCTGCCAGAGCCAGTTGCCAGCGGGCCATCCGTTCTCTCCGCCCAGGGCGCAGAACGTGTCGAACACCGCGTGCGGCGGGGCCTTGACGTGCCGATGGTGGCGTTCCAGGAACATGCCCTCGTGGGAACCCAGGACCTGCTCCTCCTGCTCCCGGGAGAGGCTCGTGGCCCAGGTGGTCTCCACCGCATCCTCGTCCAGGCGCTCCAGCGCCAGGGCCAGGGCCTCCTTGTAGGCCATGGGCCGCACCCGGAAGACCTCCAGGGCCCGTGGGTCGCGAACCACCACCTCCGTGGTGATCCCTTCGATCAGGGGCTTCACGAGCTCCAGCGGAATCGGGGTGACCAGATCCACCCACAGCGCCGACAGGATCGGCAGCGGCACCCGCATGGGGATGATGAGGCGCCGCAGGCCCCGGGCCTCGGCGTAGCCCAGCATCATCCGCCGGTAGTCGAGGACGTCCCGGCCCCCGATCTCGAAGATGCCCGACACATCCGGGTGCTCCAGAGCCTCGATGAGGTAGCCCAGCACGTTGCGCACGCCGATGGGCTGGCACCGGGTGTTGACCCAGCGCGGAGTGATCATGATGGGCAGGCGCTCTGTCAGGTGGCGGATCATCTCGAAGCTGGCGCTGCCGCTGCCCACGATGACCGCGGCCCGGAACTCCAGTACGGGCACCCCCGTGGAGCCCAGGGCGGCCCCCACCTCCTGCCGGCTGGCAAGGTGCTCGCTCCGCTGGCGGGCAGGATCTCCCAGGCCCCCCAGGTAGATGATCCGCTGCACGCCGGCCTTGGCGCAAGCCGCCGCGAAGATCAGGGCATGGCCCAAATCCCGGTCGCGGAAGTCCGGGCGGTCCTCCCCCATGGCGTGGACCAGGTAGTAGGCCTGGGATACACCCTTCAGGGCCACCGCCAGCGAAGCGGGATCACCCACGTCCCCCTTCATGGCCTCCACGCCCGGCCAGGTGCGCCCGGCGAGCCGGTCGGGGTTGCGCGCGAGACAGCGGACGCGATGGCCTTCGGCGAGCAGGCGGGGCACCAGGCGGCCCCCGATATAGCCCGTGGCGCCGGTCACGAGGATGAGCGGTCTGCCGGGATCCATCAGGCTGGCGCCCGTGGCCTGGGGCGTCATGCGGGCACCAGGTCCGCGAAGATGAAGCCGTCGCGTTCCACGACCTCACCCCGGCCCACGGGGATGGGGGCCCGGAACATGGGCCCATCGGAAACGAAAGTGTGGAACTCGCCCCGCTCGCCACAGGGATCCACGGAGGAGGGCAGCTCCGCCAGCAACCGGCCGTCGAAATCCCGGCCCGCGAACGCGGCGTCCAGGACCCGGGGGTCCACACAGGTCAGCACCGCCTTCAGGCCGCCAGCCACCATCTCCCCGGCCAGGGCCCCGGTTTCCCGGCCCCACAGAGGGAACAGGGGTGTGAGCCCCGTGCCTGCCAGCTTCTGGATGCGGTAGTCCCGCACATCCTCCAGGAACAGATCCCCGAAGGCCATGGCTTCGATGCCTTCGGACACCGCCCGGGCACAGGCCTGGGCCATGAGGGCCTCGTAGGCCTCGTTGGGGCAGGGCCAGGGCAGCGGCACCTTCCAGAGGGGCAGGCCCGCGGCTTCCGCCTGGGCCTCCAGCAGCGTCTCCCGCACGCCATGCATGGCCACCCGGTCGAAGGCCGCATTGGTCGTGGTGAGCAGGCCCACCACCTCCACCTGGCCCATCTGCCGCAGGACGTGCAGGGCCCAGGCGGCGTCCTTGCCGCTGGACCAGCTCAGGAGGGTCTTGGTTCCGGCCATGTCCAAGGATACGTGTCGAAAATCCTGACGAATTTGGTAAACTTTAACGGGAGCCATCCATGCCCAAGGTCATCAACATCGAACCCACCCCCAATCCCGACGCCCTGAAGTTCCTGGTGCATCCGGCCATCCTCAAGGCCGGGTCCCGGTCCTTCAAGGACTTCGGCGCGGCCGTGGGCGATCCGCTGGGCTCGGCGCTCTTCGGCCTGGGGCATGTGACGTCCGTGTTCTACATGGACCGCTTCGTGACCGTGAACAAGGAGCCGTCCGCGGACTGGAGCGACCTCATCGATCCCATCTGCGAATCCATCGAGGATCTGAAGCTGCCGGAAAACGACACCGGCGACGCGGCGGGCCTCACGCCCGGCGGCGATGCCGACGCCACCCTGGAGCGCATCAACCACCTGCTGGACACCCGCATCCGGCCCGGCCTGGCAGGGGACGGCGGCGGCCTCGAGGTCATCTCCTTCGACGGCCAGACCCTCCAGATCAGCTACCACGGCGCCTGCGGCTCCTGCCCCTCCTCCACCAGCGGCACCCTGCGCTACATCGAGGGGCTGCTGCAGGAGGAGATCAGTCCCAGCCTCCGCGTGGTGAGCTGGTGAACCGCCCGTCGGAGGGCTGGCCCTCCATCCTTGGACGGCACCTCGGTCATGGCCGCAGGCCATGCCGAGTGGAGATAGTCCCAGCCTCCACGTGGTGAGCTGGTAAGCCTTCTCGAACCCCGCCCTTGCGCCATGGGAAAAGCCCGGCACCCTAGGGGTACCTTCTGGAGACACGTGTGAGCCCAGGCAAGGCGGTCAAGCGACGCAGCGCGAAGGCCGATCACTTGGCCGCCCTGGCGGATCTGCTGAATGCCAGCCGGACCGAACCGGCCCGGCTCTTCGAGCACGGCCTCGCCCTCCTGGTGGACCGCCTCGGGGTGGACCGCGCGCTGCTGACACGGGTTTCGGCCCTGGGCTACGAGGTGTTCTGGTGGGCCGTGGCCGACGGCGCCAGCATGGAAGGGGTGTTCGAAGCGCCGGAAAAGGGCTTCTGCCCCTGGGTCATGGCCCACCCGGACCGCCCGCTGGCCATCCACGACGCCGCGGCGGATCCGAAGTGGCGGAAGAGCACCGGCCTGCTCGACCTAGGCATCCGCGCCTACGCCGGGGTGGCCCTGAAGGAGGGCGAGCGCGTGGTGGGAACGCTTTGCGTGCAGCATCGCGCCCCCCGGGCCTTCGATCAGGGCCAGACGGCCCTGCTCCGGGCCATGGGCCACCTCATGGCCCGCACCCTGGAATCCGAGAACCTGAAGCAGGAACTCCGCAGCGCCATGGACGCCCTCGAACTCAGCGGCGCCATCGTGGAGGACAGCGCCCTCCAGAGCATGCGTTCAGGCCTGCCCAACCGGCACTACCTCGACATCTGGCTGCGCGTCTCGCTCTTCATGGCGCGGCGCCGCAAGGAACCCATGGCCCTGGCCCTCTGGTCGCAGCCCATGGCCACGGGCACCAAGGGCCGCCTCGCCGCCGCCGCCGCCCACCTTCGGGGCGAGGACCTGATCATCGAGCTGTCGGCGGACCAGTATCTGCTGATCATGCCCCACACCGGCGTGGAGGGCGCGGAGATCCTGATTGCGCGGCTCCGCGAGCTGCTCGGCCAGCATCCCACCGGCGCCACGCTGTGGCACCCGGATGGCGATGACATGACCTTGAAGTCGGCTTTGACCCGCGCCGCGAAAGCCTTCACGGACGCCACCCGTGACGGCGCGCCGCTGATCTGGAACCGCATCCTCGAGTGAGCCGCGGCATGCGCGCTGGCCCGCCCAGCGGGTCCGTGGGAAGATGGAAGGCTCTGGTACCGCCGGTGGAACCCGGCTCCATGGAGGTGGATGTTGGATACCCCGACCCTGGTGAAAGCGGCCCTGAACGCGCTGGATGGCGGCACCGGCCCCAGCCGCGAGGATCTCTGCCACTGGTACGAACTGATGCACCTCGGGCGCCTGCTCGATGACAAGGCGCCCAACTACCTCAAGCAGGCCATCGGCTGGTCGTACCACGCGCCCTGCGCCGGCCACGACGGCATCCAGCTGGCTGCGGGCCTGTCCTTCCGGGCCGGCCGCGACTTCCTCTTCCCCTACTACCGCGACCTCATGACCTGCCTCGCCGCTGGCCTCACGCCCGAGGAGATCATCCTCAACGGCATCTCCAAGGCCACGGATCCCGCCAGCGGCGGCCGCCACATGAGCAACCACTTCGGGAAGCCCTCCATCGGCATCCAGAACGTCTCCAGCCTCACGGGCAACCACACCCAGCACGCCGTGG